>CAYSOI010000667.1:1184-2542 GCA_964432425.1 uncultured Opitutales bacterium
GTGTGAATCGAAGCGTTACCCCACCTTCAAAGTGATGCGTTCGATGGTATTCCTTCCGTCTTTTCGGAAGGGTCGCGGCATGGGTTGGGCAAACCCTTTTTCGTCGATGCTGCGGCAGAGCAAGGTGTGCTCCCCTTCAGCCTGTCCAGGCAATACCGAGGCCCAATGTGCCAGGGTGAGCTTCATGGGCCATTGCTTGGGTTTTCCGGTTTTGGGATCAAAGCCATGCATATTTGTTGGGAAAGATTCTTTGGGAAGTTTGCTGCTCCATTCCTCAGGAACAGGAAGGATGTGGGCGTCCTGCCAGTTTGCCTGAGTGTAGTAGGGATCCTCTTTTGGCCAGGAATAGGCCTTTTCTTTGGGGAGAACGAGAGTTTGAACTTTGGTCAGCCCGGAGATCCCAACCTGGGCATATCCGGTCACAGGAATGGGTTGCCCCGGAACCATCTTGCCGGGCCGCATGAGACTCCGGGCAAAGGTTTTCATGTAGCTGTCTACATTGTTGTTACCATTGGCGTAAGTGTCGTTGGCATGATAGAGATTGGAAAGCACCAGACGGTTGAGCCATTTGACGGATTTGAAACCATAAGCATCCGGGACCAACATCCGGACAGGACCGCCACGTTCGCCATTAAGAAGTTGGCCGTTAAGTTTGTAACAGACTAAAATCGGCGGCAAATCAAACGGATCTTCAAGGACTCTTCCAATCGGCAGAGAGCTCTGAAACAATTGCTTGGGATCGTCATTGTGATACCCATTGTAAAAGACTCGACGAAGATTGCGGCGAGGTTGAGCTTTCCAGATAATTTCCCGTAGCGGCACACCTTCCCAGAAGCCCATGCCGAGGGGTCGGGCTCCATTGTTGCAGGTCATGATCTTGGCCACTCCGATCGCATGCTCTTGGGCGATCTCCATCAATTGTTTCCAATCCAGAGTGTAAGGATTGTCGATTTGGGATGGGTTCTTGGGGTCAGAAAGGATCTCCATTTTCCAGGTCTCCGGAATCAATCCCACGTCCCTCTTCTTTTCATCCGAAAGATCATAGGGCCGCGGATTCCCTCTGGAAACATTCCCAAAAGCTTCCTGCGGCGTAAGGTATTCCATCTTCTGAAGAAAGGCTTCACAAGCCTCCGCACACTCCTTGGGCAACTCTTCCCCAAACAACTGAAATGCAGACGAAACCACCGAAGTTCCTGCCGCCAACTTCATGAAGAACCTACGCGTCACCGAACGGTGTTCCTGGAGGATCTCTTCACTGGGATGCAGGTTCATGACAAAGGGTGCAATAGAATAGCCTGCCTACGTGAATTTCGCAAATTCACCAGCATCCCGTAGCAGAAGATGCTAAATCTTCTGAC
>CAYSOI010000668.1:0-2540 GCA_964432425.1 uncultured Opitutales bacterium
GGGAGAACAATTAGGGGAAATCCACGCATCAGCGTACTTGGCGGAAAAAGGGAACTTTTATCAACGTTACGCACACGTAGCGTGCACGCAAGAGGAAAGGTCTCTGGCAGTTTACCAGGCTCGGATTACCTTGAAGGCTTAATCCAAAGGTTCTGGTTCGTAGTCGGAGGGAATGACCCAACCGGTTCGAATTTTATTCCCGCTCATGTATTTTTCGTAAAAGTTGTTCCAGTTGTCCCAGGCAAAGGGGTATTCTTCAAAGACTTTTCCATTGCCGTTTACCCGAGGGTCTCCATGGGCTTTGAGCCCGGCTTCCATTTTCGCTCTCAGTTTATCTTTGGTTGCCTTTCTGGATTCGCTTGATGCCAAGTTATTTACGCAGTCGGGATCGCAGGCGAGATTGTAGAGTTCCTCGGCAGGGCGTTTTCCGAAGTTGAGTTGCCAGAATTGTGGATTTCCGTTTCGGCGTTGCTCCAGAAGTAGGGTTTTGGTCGGGCTTGCATCGCAATTCAGATAGCCGGTTTCCGGGTTTCCAATTGGCCAGCGCTTGGGCTCGTAGTTTCGAAGGTAAAGGTAGTCATTGTGGACAATGCCTCGGATCGGATACCCCTGGTTGTTGGGACGACCCACATCATGTCGTTCTTTTCCGATCAATACATGGTCGCGGTCAGCGATGATCTGACCCGAACCTTTGGCAGTAAAAATATCTGTCAGACTCCGCCCGATTGTCGGCTGCATACTGGTGCCTGTTCCGATACCAGCCACATCCAGGAAAGTTGGGGCAAAATCAGCGAAGCTGACGTAATCTTCTACAATCCGTTGCTTACCATTGATTCCTCCGGGCCACATGATGGCAAGAGGGACGTGATTGGAGTAGTCGTAAGCCTGCCCCTTGCAGCGTGGAAAAGGCATTCCATGATCCGAGGTTGCGACGACCAAGGTATTCTCCAATTGCCCGACATCTTCCAGTAGTTTTAAAATTCTACCGAGATGATGGTCATAATGCTCAACTTCAATTGCATAATCCAGCATGTCATTTCGAACGACATCATTGTCGGGCCAGAAGTTGGGGACATGTTCGATGTCCTCTGGCTTTTTACCCAAGCGTTGCCCGACGCCCTTTTCATAGCCACGGTGTGGCTCTGAGGTGCCATACCAAAAACACCAGGGTTGGTCGGTCTCGGTTTCCTTCAAAAAGTCTGCAAAGTTCCCTGCGTAATCATTGTTGCTGATGGCCTTGGCAGGAGGCTTGGCTTTTCGCTTGCTGAATACCTTTCCGGTAATGCTTCTTTTCTTCCCATTCTTATCATTGGCAATTCCAGGCCCCCAGCCCTTACCAGTATACCCGGTGAAGTAGCCATCTTCGTTCAATCTTTCCACGAAACCGCCGAATTTCGATGGGAACACGTTCATATGGTTTGCAGCACTTTCCAATTGCCAGGAATAACGACCGGTCAGAATCATGGCTCGGGATGGGGCACATTTGGCATTGGGGGTGTAGGCACGAGTGAAGAGGATTCCGTCCCGTGCCACTCTGTCAAAAGCAGGCGTTTTTATCCACTTGTTGCCGCAGGCTCCCGCATGTCCGAAGGACCAGTCATCTGCAATGGCAAAGAGGATATTGGGGCGGTTCCGATTATGAGGTTTTTGTAAGCTCAGCATCGCTGCCGCATAGCGTTGGCCAAGTTCACGTGAGCCTGCTGCACTGAAATGCAGGAAATCTCCTTTGTGCTTCAAACCATCTGCGGGAACAAACGCGGTATTCTTCATCTTTTTGGGTAGTTCCTGATGAGTCTTGTCGACCAAAACCTTATATTTGTTCCATGGTTTGAATTTTCCCATTTGTGCAGCGACAAAGGGCAGGTCTGGAGAATTTAATTCAGCCCGAAACCTCTCAACTAAATCATGGAGTCGTTTCTCATATTTTCCTACCCTGGCTTCATTGGAATCCGATTCGCCCTGATGCCACAAAACTCCCTTCAAAACACCATCCTTCATGGCCAGTTTCGTTCTTTCCAGAGCATCATCCCATGGGTGGCTTTTCGTTTGTCCATGATATCCATCGGGGACCCATGTCTCGATGGCAGACCCTCCCGCAGCACAGGGAATCAGTCCAATCACCACATCTGGATTCTCCTCCATCATGACCATACCGAAACTTCTGCCCGGTCCGACACCGGCAATGGACTTGTCGAAATGCATGGGTGAGACCGCCGGAACCCACTTATTTCCCTTGTTCAGCATCAAAAGTCGAGGATGCTCCACTTTGTCCTGCGCCTCCACTTTACCACGCCCAGCCATATTCGACTGGCCAGCCAGAAGATAGAGATGGAAATTATCTTTGGAAACATTGGGCAGTTGCCCATGAAGAATCGTAACAAAGCCGAAGAGGATGGGGTAGAGTATTTTTTGCATAGGTCGTCTGAAACCTATGACAAAAGGTCCATTACTCCAATAGGTCAAACTTCCAATCTTGAATTGGAAGGTCTCAATAGTAACTTTATCTACCTGCTTTTTTAGGAGTGCGGCGGATAAGGAAA
>CAYSOI010000669.1:0-2537 GCA_964432425.1 uncultured Opitutales bacterium
TATCATGGAACTCGTTGCGGCTTGTCCTCAAAATGGAACTGAGGGGCCAGTCTGCGGAAGAATTACACATCAGCGGTATATTAGGATGGTCGGCAAGTGCCCCCAGTTTCAATTCTGCTCCATCTCCAACACGGCTTCAGCAAAGGCTTTGCCGATGAGTGCCATGGTTTTGGCACAACCGAGATAGTGGTAACCGGCATTGGAGGCACCACGTTTCCACATTGCATCTTCATCGGGCGAGATCAATTTTGCACGATATTCTGCAACATAGGCATTCTGCTCCTGCTTGTCCATCTTGCGATCTTGCACCGGTGTATCCCAGAAGTCTTTCCGCATTTCGTAAGCAACCGGATAATTGCCGGAGACTACCCTGGCTGGCACGCCTCCTTTTCTCAGGTAGTATGCGATCTTCTTCGGCTTTCCAAACTTGCGTTCAATCTCTGCCAGCGGCTGATCCCAAAATAGTGCAGTCTGCACGACGGACACATTGCCTTGGAACTCTGGCAGGGATGCAGGTGCAGCCATTGCCTCGCGGAAATACTCGGGTTGGTCCCGAATGCCACCTACGCCCATCACACCGATCACGAATTTCATTTTTGGGGCATTGAAATCCTTGCGGACATCCCGGATGAAGTGTGCCATCCACTCACTGTACTTTGCGTACCCACCAGGTTTGTCGCGGTTGGGGTAGGTACCGCGATCAACCATGTCGTTCCATCCCTGGAACCAGGCGAACCCGGCCAACTCGTAACCTTGCTTGTCGTCATAATCAGGGTAGACCCGCTTGATATCGGCCAGCACCTTCTTCACATGCCCGGTCATCAAACGGTAGTATGCACCAGTCTTCTTGACCTTGTCCTTCTTTTCCTGCCCGACGTCCTTTCCCCGCTTGGCCAAACCTTCCAATTGTTCTTCGCTGAACTCATAAGGCCCTGCACTGGGAGGACGAAAATCGGTGTGCAGGCTCTTGCCTCCCCATGCGGTCTTGATGATCAGGATAGGGCCGTCGTAGGCCTTCTCCATGGTGAGACCAAAGGTAAACTCCGGGCCGATCTTTCCGCCATCTTCAGTCGGGTTGCCACGTGCCCCAAAGCCAGTTGTCAATTTGCCGAGACCTTCGCCATTTGTGTCACGAGAACCAGTCAGATACGAGACCCAGACTCGCTCACAGACTCGCGGCATACCATCAGGTCCTTGCATCTCCTTGAGCAATGGTGCGGTGGCCGGATCGTCACCGATGTAGTCGATTGTCTCGACCTTCGCGTGTCCTTGCATGTTGGATTGCCCTGCAAGGATGTAGACTTTCAGGGGTTTGTCAGCTACCGTAGCAGCAGAGCTAATTCCTGTAAAAGAAATGACTACAATAGCTAGATATATTATAATCGTGTGTGTGTAGTTCATGATATCAATTCAGCGAGAGGACCTTAAAGAGTAACTGTTGTTGGGTTCATCTGTGGATCAGCCATCCGTCAAAGTTGATGGTAATGGATGAATAATCGGTACGCATTTGTTTTTCATGGGGAGGTTTCGCCACGGAGAGATTGTTTACTTGATCGCCCTCCATCACCAGCAGACCAAAACTGTCACCATCGCCAAAGCCCTTCTTAAACCCGTAGATAAGGACATCTTTCTTGCCGTCGATGACTTTGAGGTTTAGGCACGGATCGTCAAAGAAGATCCCGACCAGAGTCGTTCCAGAGCCGCCAACTTTAAGGGGTAACTTCATGTCATCTTCTCTGCAATTGCCGTCTTTAGCCTTCACCCTGGTGAGTCCTTTTACGAGACCGTTCTCGGTCGCGATTTTTCCGTCGCAGAGGTGGCGGGGATTCACCTGGACTTTGCTCCCGTTGAAAACGGTAATGCTGTAACCGGCATCCTTGGAATGTTGGGGGACCAGCACACGATTCCCTTGATTCCAGATCTTGGCCCAAGCTTCTATCTTGGAATCATCATCGCCGACCATTCGTATGAGTTTAAATCCCTGGTTAGGCATTTCGTTGCCGCCGAGTAGGGTGCTTTTGCCTGTTTGGCTGCTGCGGCCGTTGGGGCCGTTGTTGCTGCCGCCGATGATCATAATGACAATATCCGAGGGGCCGGCAACAATGGGAACCTGGGTGTTCGTCCTCACGAAACCTGCCTTGGCTTGTTTGATCAGATTATCGCTGGTCTTTTGGGGATTGTTAGTCTCCTCCGCGTAAATGCTAAAGGAAAACACAGCTAACAAACCAAAACTTAGCAAAGCGAACCTCAGGGAAACCAGATAGGAAGAAGGATTGGGGCTCATTGATAGGGTTTTAGTTTTTGGAATCTACAGTCAAAACCGCTAGCGGTACTGGACTGGTGGTTGAACGTGAGGTTACCGATTTTCAAACACCATTTCATACATCTCTTTGAGCTGCACCCAGTGTATTATGTACAAGTCTTTGCGTGTCTTGAAACCGAAGGCGGGAGTGGCACCACCTTAGATTCGTTCCCAACCGGGTCACGACATCAATTCCGCCAAGGGGCCTTTCAAATCAAGGTCCTTCAGGTTGGAG
>CAYSOI010000670.1:0-2526 GCA_964432425.1 uncultured Opitutales bacterium
GATCTGCCGCATATTGCCAAGAAGGTGATGTATACCTTGGCCCGCAGGCTCTTCAATACCACCAATAAACTTTACAACCTACTTCCGGATTCGGACACCATCTCTCTGGACCATGAGCTGGAGATCCTCGTGGTCGATGACCGGGCCTCTATGGTCAGGGCCGTCCAGTCCAGCCTTACTCATCGGCCCTGGAGAATTACTTCTGCGGAAAATACGGGCATTGCTACAGAAATGACGGATGCCCATGAGTATGCCTTGATCGTTCTTAGCCTCAATCTGGAAAAACAAGATTCAGCTTTGGATTTTTACCGCTACCTTCGGAAAAATCCAAAGACCCGCCGCATCCCCATCTTGGCGACTGTCGCCCCAACCAGCACCGTGATTCGACAACGTGCCGTGGATATCGGTATCGAATTTTTTCTCCCCAAACAGAGTACCAGTCGAGAAATTGAAACCACCATTTTGCGTACAATGGGCTTCGATCCTTCCACCGTCTATTTCTCCTTCCCGGATCAAGTGCTCCAGGCCCTTTTTCCCTTGGATTGCTCAGACTTTGATCAAAAGGAGATCTTTGCCACTGCCCCGAAAGCCATAGAAAATGCTGCGGCCAATCGGATTACCAAAGCCCTCATTGATGCGCATCACCTCATCACTCCTCACATCTCCTGGAAAACTACAATTGAGAAATTAATCGCTCAATTCAGCAAAGCCAACATGCAAACCGCTGTCTTTGGGAACCCCGACATTGTCGATATGCTCGGAACAGGTGGAGAAAATGAAAGTTACACGGTCCACAACTCTTACCAGGAAGCTTTGGAAAGTCTGATAGACCCGGACTAACCGGCATGAGTGACCAAGACCATTTCCCTCAAATGGTGTTGAATTTATATACCCAATTGTTGCAATTTCTTCTTTGCTTACTCTTGGATTTCATCCATTAGTCACTGCCTTACCCCCGATTCCAAGAAATCTAAAATATCCCCAAAATTTTTTTTGTTATGCATGAATTGAAGTCATTCAAACCTTGTGAAATTCTCATCGAAGAAGGTCGCCCCGGTAGCGGTTTCTGGATATTGGAATCTGGAATACTCGAAGTGGTCAAAGGCGACAAAATCATCACTGAGCTGAAAGATAAAGGAACCATCTTTGGAGAACTCAGTGACCTGATTAAGGAACCTTGCACATCGACCGTTCGTGCCAAAACCGAATGTACCGCAACCCATGTCAGCAAAAGCATTGATGTCTTGGTTACTGAGTCTCCAGCCATTGCCAAAAAAGTCATCTACACCATTGCCAGGAGGCTCTCCAATACCACCAACATGCTGCAAAACCTGCTTCCGGAATCCGACACCTTATCCTTGGATCATGAGTTGGAAATTCTGGTTGTTGATGACCGCCAGTCCATGGTGCAGGCCATCCAAAGCAGCCTCTCCTACCGGCCCTGGAAAATCACTACGGAAAAGTCTCACGGGGCTGCCATTGAAAGAATCCAACGGACAAAATATTCCCTCGTGATTCTGAGCCTGAATCTGCCCAAGGATGGAGCCTTTGAATTTTATAGAAAACTGAGGAAAGACCCTGTCCATCGATCCTTACCTGTATTGGCCTCAGCCAGTACTACCCCTCAGGGTATGACCTTGCGGAGGCGAGCCAAAGATGCAGGCATTGAATTCTTTCTCGAAAAGCAAGCCTCAGCCCGGGAGATCGAAGCCTCCATTTTGCTAGCCCTTGATTTGGACCCCTCCACTCTTTACTTCTCTGTGAAAGATGAAGTTTTGTACGGAGTCGTTCCTTTGGAAACCACAGATTTTGACAAAACCGAGATCGTCCAGACCGCTCCCCATGCCATCGAAAATGCCGTTGCCAATCGGATCAACAAAGCCGTCCTGGATGTGCATCATTTGGTCACCCCTCACGAGTCCTGGAAACCTCCATTGGAAAAAGTACTCAAAGCCTTCCAAGGTGCAAAAATGAGGACGGCCATCTATGGGAATCCTGAAGTTGCAGAGCTCTTGAATTCCGGCTCGGATGGTAATCCTTTCCAAGTATTCGACTCCCTTCAGGAAGCTCTGAACAGCATTGAAACTGAAGAAACCGACCACGAAAAGATGATGCGGAAGGAATCCTTGGCTACCGCTGAAGACATGGAGGTTGAGAAGGAAGCAGAGGCTACAGCCAGCACCTGATTGAACAAACCTAACCTTACCGGCTGCACTTCACGCAAAGCGGAGCATCCGGCGAAAGCTCCAGTCGCTCCTCCGAGATCGGTTGCTTGCAGGACAGACATTGCCCGTACGTCCCCAGGCTCATTCGTTCAAAAGCCGCTGTAATTCGCTGAAGTTGCAGTTCCCGCCTGCGCCGAAGTTCCAACGCCATTTGCTGGTCCTGCATCGCATCCATCCGGGAAAGCCGACCTATCGCGGTATCGAGATGCACAGTTTCGGAGGCATCTTTGGAGGATTCCAGATACTCTTTGATTTCCTTGCGAAGATTCTGCAGCAGCTTGCGGTAGTGTTGGACTTTTTC
>CAYSOI010000671.1:0-2517 GCA_964432425.1 uncultured Opitutales bacterium
TTCATAAGAAAATCCGTGGTTCGATGATGAGACACGGACTGTAGCAACTTCTTAGAAGCAATTTGTCAACTTCCTGTCAGAATTTAGTAAAAAGAGACCTGCACCGATGTTTCCAAAACAAATCTTCCAAAATCCCCAATCGACATTCAGCCTTCGACACTCATAAATGCAGAGCCATGAAAACACGTCGGCAAATAATTGGTTCTGGAATCAGTGCATTGGGAGCGGCATCCCTGCCAGCGATCTCGGAAGCCAAAGCAGAGAAACAATGCACCCTTGGCTTCAGTACGTATGGAATGCGAAGGCTGAAGACGGAGCAAGCCATCCAAATACTAAGTACGATTGGCTTCAATGCCATTGAGATAGCCGTTCGAAGTGGATGGGACGCGGATTCCGCAAAACTCCCTAAAGTACGGCGCAATGAAATTCGTAATCGTCTGGCCAACTCTCCCTTGAAATTGACTGCGTTCATGGAGCATCTGGCTCCGACCGATGACAAGAAACAAGCCTATGCGATGGAACGCCTGAAACTTGCCGCAGACCTGGCTCATGACCTGGGCACAAGTTCCGTACCCCTAATCCAAACGACCCTGGGCAGCGGCAAGTTCTCCTCCATGAAAGGCATACTGCTGGAAAACCTGGCTCGATGGCAGGAACTCGCCGATTCCACCAAAGTCACCATCGCCATCAAACCCCACAGGGGAGGAGCTGTCTCCCAACCGACGGAAGCCGCATGGTTACTCCACCAATTGGGAAACCCACCCAGACTTCGGATGGTCTACGACTACAGCCACTACATCTTTCGGGATATGCAATTGGAAGACACCATCCAAACCGCCCTCCCTTACACCGCACACATTGCCGTGAAAGATGCTGAAAAACAAAAGAATGGACGTGTCGTTTTCAAACTTCCGGGAGAAACAGGAAACATTGATTTCGTGAAACTCATCAAAACCTTTCACGCAGGAGGCTATCGAGGGGATTTCAACTGTGAAGTCAGCGGTATGGTGTCGGGCCAAAAAGGCTATGACCCGATTGCGGCAGCCAGAGTTTGTTACCGGAACATGAAGGCAGCTTTCGCTGAAGCACTTTAAAGTAGTGGATCTAATAGTCCATTATTCCAAGAGTGCTACCTGCTCTCGGTACCTAATGAATCAGCCGGTTTGTGCTATTTATAAAGAGTGAATACATTCAAAAACTCTGTTTTCGTAGGATGGCTCATCCTTCTTTTCAGCTCCTCCCTTCATTCTGAAAACGCGACATCTGCTCCCAATGCAGCCGTGATCCGTAAGATGTGGTCGCAGTATTTTACTCCAGTCAAGAAAAGCGATCTCCCGAAAAATAAAGATTCCAAGGTCGTCAACCTCGGCCGGAAGTTGTTCTACGAACGTGAACTGTCTCCTGAGAGCAACCGCTCCTGCAATGATTGCCATGACCTGACCAGATATGGCACCAACGGAGACGCGGCGATAGAAGCCAGGGAAGCGGGAAAACTCAGACGGGATGTGCCGAGTCTGTATAATCTCGAAGGACTCTTGATCATGGGGTGGGACGGAGCCACCAAAGACCTGAAATCCAAGACTGCTCACTCCCTAACCAATCCGGAAGAATGTGGCTTTGATTCTGAAAAAGCCGTAGTCAAACGACTTCAATCTCTTCCATCCTACCAGAAAGATTTCCAAGCTGCCTTTGAGGATTCAGGCATCACCTTTGACGGAACCGTCGAAGCACTGACAAAGTTCCAGGAAGGCCTGATCACCCGTTCCCCCTTTGATGACTTTCTCCTGGGCAATGACAAGGCACTCAGCGAAAAGCAATTGGCCGGAGCCTTACTTTTTGAACAAAAAAATTGCAGTGCTTGCCACACTGGTTCCGCAGTTGGCGGGCAAATGATTCAAATCGCAGGCATCATCCAACCCTGGCCCAACAAGGAAGACCTTGGCCACTATGAAGTCAGTGGAAATGCAGCTCACAAATTCGCATTCCGGGTCCCACCACTTCGCAATGTCACCGAGACCGCTCCCTATTTTCACGATCACTCCGCAAGGTCACTCCTTCGTGCCATTCGTGACATTTCTCTCCGCGAACAAGGTTTGTACCTCACCTTTGACGAAATCCTCTCCATCGAAGCCTTCCTCAAAAGCTTCAAAGGCGAAATCCCCACAGAGTACATTCAACCACCCGCAGAAGTAACCACTTCTAGTTCACCAAAGAATTGAGTGTGTAGTACGCTTTTAGGATTTTGCCACCAGGTAACTGGGCATGAAGTTCGTAAACGTAATGCCTGCGAAGCCCTTCGACCTGAAGAGTAAACGAAGTAGGCTGGTCGGCTTTGGGAGTCACTGCCAATGGGTGTGACTTGGTATTGATTTCAGGACCTCCGTAGCTGTTGGAATAGCGGTAGGTGAAACTTGAAAGCTTGAATTTGATGTCGGGTGAGACTGGTTGGGTAAACTCCACATCAAAGCCTCCGGGAACGGCTCTCATTTCTTTGATGGCGAGAGGAACTTCGCCGGT
>CAYSOI010000672.1:0-2516 GCA_964432425.1 uncultured Opitutales bacterium
GCAGGTGGTTTTGTAGCCAACAGTTTTGAGAGCTTCCGGCAGAGTCAATTCATCAGGATTGAGACCTCTGCGACTTCTGGGAATCAGCACCCAGTGGCCTGTGAAATCCTCATGCATCCCAACTCTGCGGGCGTAAGATCCTGTCAGCAAACTGGCTCTGGATGGTGTACAAACCGGACTACTGGAATAGAAGTCGGTGAACTTCATGCCGTCCTTGGCCAGGGAATCGATATGTGGCGTACGGATTTTTTCAGAACCGTAGCATCCCAAATCTCCATACCCCAAATCATCGCAGAAGATGATGATGTAGTTGGGCTTGCAGGAAGAAGCGTGGAGAGGGTCGAGCGTAAGACAAAGTAAACTAAGTAAACCGAGTGAACGAAGTTGTGAAATCATAGTCGCGAATGGAATTTCGTAACCTTTTTTAGACAAGACTTTTATCCCCCGATGCTGAGAATATACAGGAACGCCCGGATCGCGGAAGATCCAGGCGTTTCTGAATATACGGAGTCTCTAAATAAATTAGAGGAATGAACAAGCTATGCTCACTTTTATTATATTTCAAGAAAACATTTCTTTGAGGCACCAAAATGGATTTATAGTTGTCCAACAACTCCAGAACAACAGTCTGGCTTTCATGAAAATGGTCATCATTGCGTTTTGTTTACTTCATGGAGTGCAGGCTTTGGGGAAGCCCCTGTTGCCAGAAGAGTCCATTCAATCCTTTCAACTGGAAAGTCAGGACCTACGAGTGAGTCTAGTCGCATCGGAACCTCAGGTGATTGATCCGGTCGCCATGTGTTTTGATGAGAAGGGACGATTGTTTGTTGTGGAAAGTCGGGGTTATCCAAATGCTGGACGGGAAATGCCCAAATCCCGATTGGGGGTGGTGGCAAGGTTGGAGGACATGGACGAAGATGGGATCTTTGAGAAACGAGTGACCTTTGCTTGCGACTTCACCTTTCCGAATGGAATTTTGCCGTACAAAAATGGATTCTTTGTAACGGATGCACCGGACATCTACTACCTGGAGGACACCGATGACGATGGTGTGGCGGACAAACGGGAAATCATCCTGACTGGTTTCTTTACCAACAGTAGCAGCGAACAACTTCGAGTGGCCTCTCCGGTTTTCGGGCCAGATGGTTGGGTGTATCTCACCAGTGGCTTGACAGGTGGAAAAGTCACTTCTCCCAAACATCCAGACCGCCCAGCCGTGGAAGGGAAACGAAATGATTGGCGATTTCACCCGGAGACGCTGGTGGTCGAATCCCTATCCGGAACGGGACAGTTTGGTCAGGCGTTTGATCATTTGGGGCGACGTTTTGTTTGTGACAACCGACACCCAATTCGCTGGGTGGTTTTCTCCAAGGAAGAACTCTCCAGGAATCCCAATTACCCTGGCACACAACCCATGATGGACTTGGCCGAAGCGGGTGCGGCAACTCCTTTGTATCCCTTGTCACCTGATACCACCGCGGCCAGCTTTCACACCAAACTTATGCACAATCTTCATGCAGGAACCTTCACCTCCTGCTCCGGATTGGCCTACTATACCGGAAAGGCACTACCACGGCACCGCGGCAACTTCTTCATCTGCGAACCCGCCCAGAACCTTGTTCACTCACGTTCGGTAGTGGATCGAGAGGACAGGTTCTTCTCCAGAGCTTCCGCAGAAGGTCGCGAATTCCTGGCCTCTCCGGACCAATGGTTCCGTCCCGTCTTTGCCTTGAATGGACCAGACGGAGCCCTCTATCTCTGCGACATGTATCGCAAGTATGTGGATCATCCGAACTACCTCCCCAAGGAAGCCGCCGCTAAGCTCGATTTCGATGCCGGAAAACAACATGGCCGCATCTGGAAAATTACCTCCACATCCAGAGCCCGCCCTTTGGCCTTGAAGAAAGAAACTGGTGTAACCCAAGCGATCCGCACAGTCCGAGAATCCAAAGCCGATCTCAATACGATTGTAAAACTGGCGGAAAAATCCGGCACGAATCCATGGTTTCGTGCTGCGGCCTTTAACTCGATTCCTGGGAAAGCCCAAAGTTTGCTTGAAAAATGCTCCCACAAAACTCCGCCAATCTTCATCGAAGAAGTGGCCAGCATCGCAGCCAAGGAGACTCAAGGCGGATTGAAAACTGTGGTGGAAACACTTCTCCAGACCCAAACCGAATGGACTGCGCCCCATCGGTTTGCTTTGGTGCTTGGGACTGGCCAGGCAACTCACCTGAGTGATCAACTCTCCAATGAAGCCAAGGGCATTTTACAAGACTCCAGGCATTCTTCAGAAAACCGACTCTATGCTCTTCGAATTCTACCCAAGAAGGAGACAGGTTTTCTCTTGAATTTTGTAAGTTCGCAGGAAGTGGCAGAAATACGAGATGCCGCCATCCGTGAAGTGGCAACCAAAGGAGATGGTGCCTCCACCCAAAAACTCCTTACCTTACGATCCAGCCTCGGGCCAGAAAGTGCCAATACCATCATCGATGCTCTCTCCAGAAAAACAGCCAATC
>CAYSOI010000673.1:0-2497 GCA_964432425.1 uncultured Opitutales bacterium
AGGCGGAAATTGAACGGGATCTGGCCAAAAATCAGTTGGAGGTGGCCAATGTAGAGCTCAGTAAGCAGAAAGTTTTGTCACCCCTGGATGGTACGGTCGTGGAGATTCTGAAAGATGAAGGGGAAACGGTAAAGAAAGCCGAGGACTTGTTTGTCATTATCAACATCGACAAAGTGTTTCTCCAACTCTTCCTCTCTGCAGGCGATGTTTATTCCATTAAGCAGGGACAGGAAGTGGACGTGCATTTTCCCATTATGCCTTCGAAGAAAAAGTTCAAAGGTCAGGTCTATTTTATCGACCCAAGAATTGATGCCACCAGCGGCCTGCTCCGCACAAGAATTCTTATTCCCAACCCAACTCACGAAATCCGTGCCGGCATGCGAGGCCTGGTCACTCTTCCGGAAAAAGAGGCGAAGTGATTCGTGGCGCATGCTTCCAGCTTGCGGTTTCCGGGGATAGGATTCGCAAGCTGGAAGCATGCGCCACTATTTCTCGACACGTAGACGTAGGAAGCGTTGACCGTTAGTGGCGGGGAGACCATCGTGGTCAGGCATGACGGTCAATGACCACGCCCACATCCCCTTGAGATGTTCTAGATAAGGCTTCTATCGTCTGGTAAAGAAGTCTGACGACACGATTTTCAACAAAATGTCGCGTAGTCTGAAGTTCGAATCAGCGGACTGTTCGTAGAGCTGTTCAACATTCTCACGGTCGAGAAAGGTTAGCTCACGAGCCATGGCATAGGACAGCATGTTCTCAACGAACGCTCTGGAAAACTTGCTTTTGTCTTCCATCAGAATGGTCTTCAGACCTTGGGGGCCTTCGAAGGCTCGGCCGTCCATGTGGGCCGTTCTTGTGTCCACTGGAAAACGTTCGCCCTTCTTCTTGTTTGAGGTGTAGTTGCTCACGTCAGAATACTGGTTCCGCCAGCGTCCCATTACGTCGAAGTTTTCCAGGGCGATTCCGAGGGGATCCATCTTCTTGTGACAGATATTACAGCTGGCATCCTCCCGGTGTGCATCGATTGTTTCTTTGATGGTCGTCGTTTTGGTAGGTGGACTGAGTGCGGAGATCTCCAAGTCCTCCGGGGTTTCAAGATGATCTCCGTAAAAACTCTTCAACACCCAGGCTCCACGATAAAACGGGTTGGTGTATTCCCCGTTGTTGGTCGTCATCAGCATGAAGCCCGCCTGTGTCAGCAGACCTCCGCGATATTGGTCTTTTTCGCCCAGCTTTACTTTGGAAAACTTTGAAGTCACTTTTTTAGGCCTGTAGTCTTTTGGTGATATTTTATTGGCCCCAGGTCTCTTGCCCGGCTTTGCGACGGGCTGTCCATCAATCCGATAGATGTAGTTGAGCTCCGGCGTGAGCATCACGAAATCAGAATCGATGAAATTCTCCAGGCTCAGGTTGTTCGACAGTACTTCTTTGAAAAACTCGACTGGCTCTTCCTTGATCTGGTCCCGGACAAGGTCAAATTCATCAACCGTAAAGATGCTTAGGTCCGGTTCGATGATCTTGAGTTTTTCCAGATCGAGCCATTGATGAACAAAGTCTTTGATAAATCGATTGGCTCTTGCGTCCTGCAGCATGCGGAGGGTCTGCTCACTTCGGATTTCTGGATCCTTCAGCTTTCCTTGTTTGGCCAATTCGAAAAGCTTCTCGTCGGGCAACGTATTCCATAGAAAATACGACATTCGTGCAGCGATCGCATACTCATCGAGATCCCCTGATTCACCCTCCTGCTTAAACAGAAACTTTGGGGAGCATAACATTCCGCGAATGCCTGCCTGTAAACCAGAGTAGATACTTCGGCCCTGGGCGAACTCTTTCTTCGCATGCTTTAAGAATGGCTGCATTTCGGCGTCGGACATGGGGCGTCGAAACAGTTTCGCTGCAACTTTCTTCAGGATGGCCTTGCATGCCTCAAAGTCAGCCGATGCATCGATGTCTTTGCAGTAGGTTTTATAAAAATGCGTCTCTGGTGGCCAAGACTCATACACGGGTCCCGTGATGGTCGCCGTCTCGATGCAGAACATCCTCTGAGGACCGCCCCCTTTGACCGAATTGCATCGGAGAACGATCGTGTCATTGGAGGAAAGTTGAGTCGTGAACCCTTCACTTGGATTGAACTCCTGCCAGGGTGCATTTCTGGGAACTGCATTCACAATACTTTGCCCAACTCCAGAATTCTTCCGCAGGACAAAGCTCATCGAGTGGTCGGTTGGGGTATCCTCGGTATTTACCTCTGTAATGTCTGTGACTGCGGGTAATCTTTCTTCCACTCGGCTTCCTGGCACAAACTTGGCCTGGATATAAAACCCCTTTGGAACAACCCGAAACACACCGCCGTTTTTGACTGATGGATTAATTTTGATTTGGATGGACTGAGTCGCAAAAACGAGGGGACGTGAAGCCAGGGCCAGCGACGGGGCAAACCCTTTGGTATCATCCTTGTGACTGTGCGTATCAATGTCTGTGTTTTTCGTTGAGTAGA
>CAYSOI010000674.1:0-2488 GCA_964432425.1 uncultured Opitutales bacterium
CAATACCTGGGTGGACAATAAGAAATCACCTTTACCAGGCATGGTGACGAGATACCTGAATCCCTTTAACGAAAAGCGACCAACTGAGGATGTCCAAGTGGTTGTCGCCATCTTCGATGGGGAAGTAGAGTCCATCCAAGCCTACTTAAAGGAAAAACCCCTAAACTGCGAAACTCTCTTCGTTCCTGGAGGGATTCAGAATCCAGTCGTCAACCAACTCGGCATTCTCGACGAGGACACCAACCTCAACATCGCACTCGTCCGCCCAGATGGCACCATCGCCTTGAATCTCTCAGGTCTGTCCAGTGGCAAATCAGGCTCCGCCATCCAAGGTGCCATCGAAATCCACGACGAACAGCTCGTAGATGCAGCCCTGGCTCGTGGCGACATTGAGGAAGCCAAACGCCTCGCCTTCGCCCATGCTCCAGTCGAGCAAGTACGTCCACCCGATGCTCCAAGAAACTGGAAGCCCAAAAAGCTCACCGTCCCTCATCTCCGCAGCCGTGCCAAAGTCTACCAGGCCATGGGAGACCTCCAAGCCGCCTACACCGACGCCCAGCAATGCTATTTGGAGGTCAACAGCAAGGCCGGCTATTTAGCCATGAGAACCGAAGATTTGGAACTCACAGAAGCCCTTCGGGACTCCATTCAAACTCAGCTCCAAGCTGCAAAACAGTAATTTTCCATGACAACCACTGGCAATGGGATTTACAAGGAATTTAACCAGTAAACTGAATTTCGCCCAAAGTGAAACTTTTAGCTAGAGCCTGTCCCAATGGAGTGTAATTTCAAGGCTTCCTAAAACTTTATTACGATTTCCATCCAGGATTTCCAAAAGTTGCACTTATTTTCCTGCTCTAATAATTCTCAAGGGGATGGTTTTCATCCATCTCCCCATTTTTCGGGATTTTTGATAATTTGTAGACATGATGGTGCCAGCCAGACCTGAATTGAAAGCCTGGAGTTCCATCATCCTTGGCGAAGTTAGTAGCTTTATGCTGCTTGCTCAATACTGGCTTCTGCTATCTGCCAGTGGGCCAACCACCTCAAGTTATGTGTCAGGGCCGCGAAAGACACGGCAATGTTTCGGTTCGTGAAGCCTTTGGCTCGCCATCGGCGACCTCCATTGTTTTTGAAAATTGCGATCCGGGCTTCTGTGCCGCTACGTCGTTTTTGAGCCATGCGAAAGACGGGGTCGGCACTTCGCTCTTTCAAACGGGCTGGATTGCGTGGGCAGTTCATGTCTTGGATTCCGTATTCCTTCAGAGCTTTAGAGACTTTTCGAGTATCAAACTGCCGGTCGCCGACTGCCATTTTTAGCTTCTCAGCGGTGTTGTATTGTTCTTGTCGTTTCAGACTTTCCAGCAGTTGTTCACCATCGGCTGGGGGATGTTCATGGTAGAGTTTGTAGTCCAGCAGGAATCCTTCGAAGTTTTCGGCTAAAAACAGACCGTTTCCAAACTCGATTTGCTTGCCGGCTTTGTTCCTGACTATGGTGTGTAGGTCCGGATCATGGGTACTGAGGATTTTCTCTTTACTCTTGATTTTTCGGCCCCCGATAATCCGTTCATGTGCCTGATGGATCACTTCAGGCAACTGCTCCAGTGCCTTGTCAATTCGGTCGAGGATGTTGGTCACTTGCCGTGGGCTCCATTCGGTCTGCTTTTGCCTGGACTCCAGTAAGTCTCGATGCACTTGGGCATGCTTGCCAATATTCCATAGAAGAGTCTTCATTTTGCGAAGGGTTTTCTTACGCAATTTTTTCCCGTCCACACAACGGTGACTCAGGGTCATTTCCTGGCAAAGGCTGTTCATTCTTGCTGCCAGTTGATCCGGACTGTGCGGCATTCGGTTGAGTAGTCCGCCTTTCTCACGAATCAGCTTTATGGCTTTGAGTAAGGTACGGGAAACATCCCTGAGCAACACCCAGTCGATCGGATAGTGGATGTTTGCCTCCAGACAAGTTGAATCCACAAGGCAAAAGCTGCTGTCAACTGGGGCATTCAAGCCGATATCTGCACAATGCTCCCAACTGCAGGCGACCTCAGTGAGCAGTTGAAATATCTCCCTCAACTGATCTGCCGTGAAGAACTTACTGGCCCTGTCCAACACACTTTTGGAGGTATTTCGTACACCCCGGATATCCCTGAGTTTACAAAAATTCGAGAGGACTTCATCGCAGGCAAGCCTTACCGAGTAGTGACGAAAAGCAGGCATGCCCAGCTTGTGTCTGAGGATTTCGCAACGAAGATTGCGTTCCCCCATTTCAATGCGTTTGCGGATGTCCTGAGGTCTTGCATCTTCAGAGAGACCTTGCAGGGCAAAATCCCTTACCAGTGCAAGAACAGAGGATTCTTCGAGAATCTGATCTATGTGTTCAAGTTGCAGGGCCAGAACCTCAAAATCACAGTTCCCCTGCACAGGCGTTAATGCTGGACAAAGCCAGCTTTGCATTGCTTGTTTACCAATCGTTTTGCTCATAATTTTA
>CAYSOI010000675.1:0-2487 GCA_964432425.1 uncultured Opitutales bacterium
AAAAACTTGCCGCGGCACCTTCTGTTCGTCAAATCGACCCCAAGGAGACAACTGAATCCCTAGAGGCACTACTGATTGAAATCGCCAATCCCCCTTTGAATAGAAGGAGAGAGAGTCTAGCTAATGCGATTGAACTGATTCAAGAAGAGACCAGGCCCGTTAAAACCAATATTGATTACTTGGTAGAAATCAGTGAGGCCCTCAACCAATTGCTCGACCAGAAGCAGGAAACTGATTCGGAGTAGAAGACTGAAGATTACAAAGCAGTAAATCTCACGCAGAGACGCAAGGACGCAGAGAGAATCTGGAGTGCGGCGGCATGACGCCGCTTTCCATTGGTCGACATGTCGACCAGAACCAAGGCGATGTCATGCCATCGCACTCCAAATCAATTCGCATCTTCTTGCCTGTGGATTGTTGACATATTTGCCATGGGTGGTAAATTGCCATCATGATCAAGACTCAGGTACAAATTCCAGATGAGCTTTACCGCAAGGCCAAAATGGTGGCGAAGCAGAAGGAATGGTCTTTTGCAGAGGTGATGCGTCGTGGGTTAGAATACATGACCTCGACCAATTTACATGATTCGGCAGATGCCCCTTGGGAGCTTCCTGTGCTCAAAGGTGGCAAATCTATTTCCCTTTCGGATGTCGACAATGCCATAGCTGAGGAACGGGATAACGTATCAATGGGCTGAGCGGGAATGTTAAGTTTCGATACAAACATTCTTTTTCATGCTCTTCATGAAAAGAGCCAACGCCATTTAGCTGCCAGGGAGTTTATCCTTTCTCATCAGCAGGACACAGAATGCGTTTTGGCAGAGTTGGTTCTGGTTGAACTCTACAATCTCATTCGAAATGAAACTGTTACCGGAAAAGTGGTTTCACCCTCTGAAGGTGTGCAATTGATCAAAGGGTTACGGTCAAATCCAGTATGGATGATTGTGGAGAATGCACCTGTTATGGCAGAAGTCTGGAAACTTGCTGGAAAACGAGGCTTTGTCCGCCGAAAGATCTTTGACGTTCGCTTAGCCCTGACGCTTCAGCATCACGGTGTTACCAGTTTTGCCACTACCAATCTTAAGGATTTTCAAAACCTTGGTTTTCGAAAGGTATGGAATCCTCTGGGGTAAGAGTTTCTCACGCAGAGACGTAGTGAGAGAATCTGGGAGGGCGGGTTTGGAACCCGCCGCTTATAGCATGAATTTAACCAGTCCTAATTAAGCGGGGTGCAAATCTGAAATCGATTGAGAGAGACACCAAATTTTCGTGTCATTTCGTGTGTTTCGTGGTGAATTTTCAAAATTCTCTAAGGAATCCCCTTTACCCGTGTCTTGGGTTGTTCAACGCTACCTGCACAATTTCTATTCTCCAACTTCCGACGTTCTCATGAAAAAGTTCCTATTCCTTCTGACTCCAATGGTCTTCACGGCCATTCTCCCTGCCAGGGACATCCAATATGTCGAGAAATTCAGTATTGCCGAGAATCGGGAGGAGGCTCTGAAGGAGTTGATTCCGGGGACGCGGGATTACTATTTCTATCATGCTCTGGATGCTCAGAATCGGGGCGACAAGACTGAGTTTGACAAGGTCATGAAAGCATGGATTGGCCGTTACAAGGTCACGGGCCGTGTTCGGGAAATGCTCAATCGGCAGGCTCTTCTCGACTATGAAAAAGATCCCAGCAAATCCCTCGCCTACATCAAGGGCGAGTTGGATCTCTACTTCAATCATTCCAAACGGGTCGAGGGGCGGAAACCTTCCCATCCGGTTCGAGTTAACCCGGATCATATTTCCTACGAAGCTTTCCTTAAAAGGTCCCTCCACCACAACACGGTTTCCGGAGTCGAAAATCATAGCGTTTGGAAGCTCGATCCCTCGGGTTACAATGAACATCGTCTTCGCCACTGGCTCGGCAGATTACAACGGCCGGACATCAAGAATTTGCCACAATGGATCATCAAAGACCTTCGCAATCGCCATTCCGGAGGTTTCGGTTCTCTCACCATTCACCACAAGCTTCTGAAATCCCAATACGAGGAGTTGCTGGAGTTGGAGCCCAAGCTGCTGGATAACAATAATTTCATCAACTTCTACCTCAAACGCCTCGCCCCTTCGGATGACATCGACATCCGCTACAATCCTGAGGAAAAAGAGAAGTACTTGAACCGCCTTCTTGTGTTTGTTCGCCGTCTTTCTCCTGCCTACAACACCCTCAAAGCGACGGTTCTCCATGAAGTCCTCAAAACCAAGCAAGCTGCCGGGGACTATGATCGCACTCTCTTCCTCGAATACCTCAATCTTCCCCGCTCCACACACTACTTCCAGCCCAAACTCCGCGACTCCCTCATTCGTCAAAAGAACGCCCGCTACATCCAGCAGGGCCAAAATTTTCAGGACCGGATCCAGGTACCTCCGGTGCACAATGAGTTGCCTTTGGTGAGAGACTACCTTCTGCACTTTTTCCGTGAAGATGAAAACATAGATG
>CAYSOI010000676.1:0-2485 GCA_964432425.1 uncultured Opitutales bacterium
TTTCCAGTAGGTTCATCCGCCAGAATGAAATCAGGATCATTGATCAGGCTTCTGGCAATTCCAGCTCGTTGCTGTTGCCCACCCGATAGTTCAGTTGGGCGATGCTTCAGGCGTTGATCCATCCCTACCAACGATGCCAGTTCTGTCGCCCGACTATCATTCCCCGTGTACATCAGGGAGGTTTCAATATTTTCGAGAACAGTGAGTTGGTTGATCAGGTTATAAGACTGAAAAACAAAACCAATGCGATTGGCTCGAATCGCAGAGAGTTCATCATCCGTTAAATCGGCAACATTTTCTCCCCCGATCCAATACTCCCCGGAAGTCGGTTGATCCAGGCAACCAAGTTGATTCAGTAATGTGCTCTTACCAGAACCGGATGGTCCCATAATGGCAACAAAATCACCAACAGGCACCTCAAGATCCACAGAGTCCAGGGCGACCACAGTCTCTTCCCCTAGAACATATTCCTTTCTCACTCCCGAAACTTTTAGGGCAAAGTGAGTTCCAGAATCAACAGGGGCATTCATATTAGAGAGAAATGTGGATCTTTCTAAATCTGTGGAATGGAGGAATATCTATAGGCATACAACCAACCGCACGAGGGTTGTGCCACTTCCTTACTGGATCCGTTGTTTCTTAAGTTTCTCCTTTTTGGGGAGAGAAGTGATCTTTTCACCGTCGCCACGCTTTTTGGACTTCTCGGACTCCGGAGCTTTCATCCGGGGTTTGGGCTCTGTCTGTTTGATCCGAAAATCAGATGGGTAAGGAGGGAATGCTATTTCGCTCTCCAATTCATAAGGGTTCATCGCCACAACCTCACCAACGGAAAGTCCTTTTTCAACAACCACGAAACCTTCGTTCGCTGGTCCCAGTTGCACAGGCTTGGCAGAAGCATCTTTGCCTTCACCGGTTATACAATAAAATCCCTTATTGTGCTCTATGATCGACTGAAGAGGTACCTGAATTGCGTTTTCCAGATGATCCACGAGGATCGCGACCTCAGAAGTCATCCCTGGCCTCAATGATGTCGGCGGATCAATGATTTCCACAATCGCGGCGTACTCCTTGATGTGGGCATAAATGTAACTTCTGGGAGGGAGTGGATAATCGCTGATTTCCTTGACAATACCTTTCAGGCTCAGACGGGAAAAGGCATCCAGTTTGATCTCAGCAGTCTGCCCAACTTTGATGCGATCCACCCGTGCTTCATTCACTTTGGTAAACACCTGCATCTTGGCAGGATCCGGAAGTCGAACAATCACCTGCTTTTCACGTACAGGCTTCCCCTCCTCAATCAAAACATCTCCAGAGGAACTCTTCCCACTTGTGGGCCGGTTTGCATAAACCACTTGGCCCGAAGCGGGCGCTTTCACAATGCATTTGGCAATCTGTGCACGGATTTCCGCCAATTGGTCTTTGGCCAGTTGAAAAATGGTTTCCTGCGTATCGAGAGCCACCTGAGCACTCCGGTACTTCGCCTTCAAATCATTGAGCGTTTTGGCACGGGTCAAGGTCTTGAGTACCTTCATCTTCGCTTCCGCCACTTCCAGTTCCTTGCGGGCTTTTTCAACGGCAAATCGGTCCGCCTCCAACTGAGCCTCGGAGATATAGCCACGAGCCGCAAGCTTTTGACTGTAGGTCACAAACTCTTCCGCACGCCGAAGGTTCTCACGGGAAACAAACAAAGCACTCTCCTGCTGCTTCACTTCCTGCGGGAAGGTACCATTTTCATACTCTTCCAGTGCCAGACGGGCATTCTCCAACACCGCCTGAGCCTGGATAAACTTGGATTCCGCAGTATTGGTATCAATTTGTTCTTTCAGAAGATGCGTCTGCAGATCGCTATCGTCCAGTTTGCAGATGAAATCATCTTTCTCCACCCAACTCCCCTCGGGTACAATCTCCAGGATAATCGTACCAGCCGAACCACGTGACTTTACTTCACAAACCACTTCTACATTGCTGGAACTTTCCACATCCCCGGCCTCAGTCGCCTTGTAGATAAACTCTCCTGATTCCACAGTGTGGAAAAGAGCCTCCCCTTCTTCCTTGTTCTCTGCTTCCGAGCCAGAACGAGTCAAAGCCCACCCGCCTGTGAGAACAAGACACAGCACAGCCAGAACCTTCAACGGCGTACTGCCACGCTGCCGTTGGGAGGACGTCCGGCTGCTGTTTGTCCGGTTACGATTAGATAGACCTGTTTTCATGAAAAAATCCGTGTGCGTATCAAAATAGCCCTGATCACATAATTACGCCCAAAAAACTTATGATTTTCCTCCATTTTGCGGATCTCGTTCGATCCACGAAATGATCTCATGGCTTTTGCTCAGAGAGGGTCACCGTCCAATCCGTTCATAATAAGTGAGGAACGCCCCTCAAAGCTCGACGACCAAATCTTCTGCAAGGGCCAGTTTCCTTTGATTTTTGTCAAAACTCAGAAAAACCCATGACCCGTGAGCCTCAATTTCAACAATCACCTTTG
>CAYSOI010000677.1:0-2485 GCA_964432425.1 uncultured Opitutales bacterium
CGAGGGCGAGATCGTGATCCCGACCGACTTGCTTGGCCAGCTTCCGAAGTTGGGTCAGGCCGATGCCAAAACTCTCCAGACCGCCAGTGCCTTCGCCCATCCTTTCCCAATGTTTCAATCCCCGTTCATTGGTGTGTTCCTTGAGTAGGCTGAGGACTTCGGCGGTTTTCATGATTGTTTTACGACTTAAGGTCGCATTTCGAGTTTTCAAAACTTTCTTCTTGTCTTGGCATAATAGATCGAATCTAAAGACAACCTCATTTTTCCATTATATGCAAAACCTGTCCAAATACTTTTCCAAAACCACCCGTCTCCAGGCGGTGTGGGAGCATGGTGTTTGTGGCATGAATCCGCGACTCATCACCATCTCCGCCAACGAACAGGGCATGTAGCGTTTTAGACCTATTTTATTCGACTTTTCAAAACCCTGTTCGCTCCGCGGACAGGGTTTTTTGTTTTTTCTCACCATGAAAACTGACACAAAACCACCCTTATGGACCAGTCTCAAGGAAATGCCTCGGGCCTACTGGTTCATCATCCTTGGCACTTTCATCAACCGCTGCGGAATGTTGGTACTTCCGTTTGTTACGTTGTATCTGAAAGAGCAGGGTTTTACCCTTGAGAAAGCGGGTTGGGCATTACTGTGGTTTGGTGTTGGGAACCTCATGGCATCGCTTTGTGGCGGTCAGCTTGCGGATACATTTGGTAGGAAGAATACCATGATACTCTCCTTTTTCACAACGGGTGTGATCATGTGTGTCTTTCCCCACATGTCCACGGCCAGTTCGATCAACTTCATGTTGTGTCTGGTTGGGTTTGCTGGAGATCTGTATCGCCCGGCAGTCAATGCTTTGATCGCTGACCTGGTTCCGGAGAAACATCGTCTGGCGGGTTATGCTGTCAACCGGACCGCTCTAAATGCCGGTTTTGCAGTCGGGCCAGCGCTTGGTGGATTCATGTCCAAGTATTCCTGGGACTGGTTGTTTTACGCGGATGGCGTTACAACCGTAGCCTTCGGAGTCATTGCCATATATGCATTGCCGCATGGACGCCGGGACAACACGGCTTCCCAGAACAACCTTCTGGCATGGCGGGAAGTCTTTTCGAACAAGCCCTTCATGATGTTTGCTTTGGCCAATCTCTTCGTGGCTCTGGCCTTCCTTCAGGTACATGCCACCATTGCATTATTGATCACAGACAGCGGCTTTGAGACCAGCACTTATGGCATGATCTGTTCCCTGAATGGAGCGATGATCGTGTGTCTTGAACTTCCTTTGACGGCTTACACCAAACGCTTCCGGGCCAAAAATGTGATCATTGTTGGCTACCTCCTGATTGGAGCAGGGATGATGGTCCTGACAGGTGCTCCCACTTTGATGACCTTCGTCCTCATGATGGTCGTGTACACAATCGGGGAGATGATTTGCATGCCAATGTCTGCTGCTTATCTGGCAGAACTGGCGGAGGATAATAAACGGGGGCGATATATGGGAGCCTTTGGCCTGACCTGGGCTCTCTCAGTCCTGTTTGGGCCAAAACTTGGATTGTCCATTTATGCGATCAATCCCCATCTCTTGTGGTACATCTGCGGTGGACTTTGCACAATCAGTGCCACGATCATCTATTTTGCACCTGCACCACGAAAGAAAGCTGTGCCTGAAGAAAGCGCCTGCAAACCTTCCAAACTGTCTGCGACAACTTGAGGTTCATGAGATGGCACAAAGTTCTGAAAGGTTGGCTTTGTGCCACTCTGACCACTTTCTGGAAACGGCAATTTGTGGTAGGTTGTTGTAGAGGGCCGCGAATCATGTTTGGAAAACCATCATTACTCACCAGAGTGGCAGTCGGAAAGACGGTGGGCTTTCTTTTGGGCTAGTTGGGTTCATTTGTTTACCGTTGATCTTTCTGGAGGGAGGATGGTTGCTTCGTTGGGGCATTCTGTTATGGTACACAACAGTCGGAGCGGTTATCGGAATATTTGGTGTATTTGACCGAACATCCACTCCTCCACTTCCGTATGCCATGGTGGTTTCGGGGCTTGCTCTTGGGAGCTTGGATGAACTTGGTTCTGCTCTTCTTTTCTTACGACACCATGAACGCCATCATGCTCAGCCTATTCCCGGAAGGCGGTTGGTTGAGTTCCCCCTTCTGGTTTGTCGCCGAAGGGGCGATCCTTGGAATGATTATCGATTACCTCTCCACCCGTTTTGGTGGAGAAGGAAAAGACGTCGCAGGGAAATAAGGAGCGATCTGGTTTGATTCGGCAGGAGGAAGATTCTGAGCTAAGCCCAATATCCGGTGAATCCTGTCACTTCTCTGAGATTTTGTAGAGGCCTTCGGCGGTTCGGAGATAGAAGGCATTGTCTCCGATGGCACAGGAGGCCAAGGTGCGTTCCTTCATGTCGTTTTCGGTGAGTTTCTTGAAGGTTGTGTCTGCTTGGAGGACGATGCCTTTGCCGGATTCGTCATGGATGTAGATTTTGCC
>CAYSOI010000678.1:0-2481 GCA_964432425.1 uncultured Opitutales bacterium
GGTAATCGATCCCCCCTGTTCAGGGATTGACCTAACATGGATTTCATTTTCCCCAACATCGACAATGGAAATACTCAACACCTCAACATAACTGGCACCACTATGATCCATCACTTCAATTCTGACCGAACGTTGAGCAATGTTTTCAAAATCAAAGGTTTCATCGGAGAACAACTGATTCTCGTTTAAGATTCTAAAACTGGCATTGTCCGTATCTCCATCCCCGCTTACCAAAGTGAAAAAATGGGAATCATCTGCATCTGCATCAATCGCAGCAAGATTCCCGACCAGAGTATTCAAGGGCTCGTTTTCTTTGATCGAGTTATTACTCAAGGTGATCCCGATGGGGGGATCGTTGACGGATTGAACGTAGACCTGAAATAATAAAGTATCTGCTTCAAAATTACCATCATCCACGGTGACAGAAATCGTCTCTTCTCCGGACCAGTCAGGTTTTGGAATGAGAGTCAACTGTGTACCAGAAACACCAATACCGATTTTCCCAGCACTGGCAGCGGTAAAATTTAAGGGATCTCCATCCGGGTCAGTCGCTGAAAGTTGGATGCTTTTGGACTGATCTTCGAGAAGGGTTTGATCAGGAATGAAATCCAATACAGGTGGCAACGCATTGAGGTTGAACGGGAAAAGAGACAAGCCGATTAGTACCCCAAGGAAAAATTGCATGGAAAGACCAAAAAAGAGCTGATCACTCTTTATGTGAAACACCTTCATCAATCACTCATCTTTCTGCGACAATCTTTTTGGAAGACTCATTATCATCACACTCTCTAATTATTGTTTCTGCATAAGCCAGAATATAAGCAATTTGCTTCCAATTATTCCCTTAAAAACTCACCAACTGTAGGTTGCCCGATTAACCACCCCTGCGCCTGTAGAAACTTGTCGCTCAAAATCATGGTCTGGCGAAATGGTGCATTCCCAAGTTTTCCATAATTGAAAAAGCCGTGGGGTTGGCTGAGGAAGCTTTCTAATCTACACTCATTGCCTGCTTTTTTCATCTTTTTTTGAAAAAGCTCGACGGTTTTGTGATCGACTGCCGAGTCTGCCGTTCCGTGAAAGATAATGCTGGGCGGCAATTCTTTGCGAATGTGAAAGTAGGGGGACAACTCCTTTGGGGAAACTCCGGTTCGTTCCTCCATGGTTGCTGATTTTTCTTCAGGAAATTCATACTTTCCAGGAATGCTCACCAAGGTGACGGCGGGGTTAAAAAGCAGTAGAGCATTGGGCTGGGAGGAGACCGACAAGTCTTCCCCCTTGGGCTCAAAGCCTTTGATCAGGCCGATGGATGCAGCCACATGGCCACCTGCCGAACCACCTCCAGCAGCAACTCTCGTAGGATCTACGCCTAATTTTGAGGAGTTTTGTCGAATCCAGCGAACTGCGGACTTTCCGTCCTCTACGCAAGCAACCGCCTTGGTGTTGTGTCTTGAAAGCACCCGATAATCTGCGGTCATCGCAACCATCCCTCGGCTGGCAAGGTATTCACACTGTTTCACAAATTGGGCCGGGGAACCTTTCTTCCACCCTCCGCCGAAGAAGAAAACCACGGCTGGACGTGAATCGCTGGCACAGTGGCCTTCCGGAAAAAATGCCCAAAGTTTCAACTCTCCCTGCGGAGTCTTTTTGTAAACAAATTCTTTGGCCCCCTCAATTTCAGGAGGATAGGGCAGTGCCTGCATTGAGGTCCATAACCCAAGGAGCAGAGAGAGCAGAAAAAGGCGTTTCATTACCAACAAACTCTGTAGATCAGACAAAGTCTGTCTAGTAGGAACTTTCTTCAATTACCAGGCGAGGACCAGTGCCAGAAGTGATCCTGGAGGTTTTCCCCTGATTATCCCGAATGGAAACCGACTTAACAGTTGTGCCCCCAGGGATTCCGAAGAAAAGGGTGTTGTCGGTACCGGTCAGGTATCCCGAGGAAGTGTGGGTTTCACCGATCAATGAACTTCCATCGGAAAGCTCCAGTTGAATCCGGGCTCCAATTCCACGATTCCCTTTTACCTGCACAGCAAAGGGGGTTCCATCCACATTGCTATTGATAAACAGAGCTGGAGACTGATTATTTCTGGATGCAACCAGATCCGGGCGGCCATCTTGATTAAAGTCGCCAGCGGCCAATGCTTTGGCATCTCCTCGCAGGATAAATCCTGACTTTGTTGCATCCAATGGTATGAATTTGCCCTCTGGGTTCCCTTGTAAAATCATGCCAATTCCGCCATCAACATTTCCCGTTTCGGGTTGAGTGCTGTAGAAGTTTTGTGCCAGGCAAAGGTCCATGTGCCCATCTGCATCCACATCAGCAAAAGCGGTTCCAAAGACTGCGGAAACCTGAGTAATCCTGGGCAACTTCTCAAAGGTGAGCTTCCCGGTTCCGTCATTCCGAAAGATCCCACTGGCCAATTCATGAATTTCGAATTGCTCAGCGGCGGCCAAACGTGGGGCGGCATAGATCTCCGGCAA
>CAYSOI010000679.1:0-2480 GCA_964432425.1 uncultured Opitutales bacterium
TCCAGCCATACCCAATCGGCCAGCAAGACCCCACTACTGTTGCGCCAACCCTTCCCCCTGACCGGCTTTTCCAGCCCAACACAAATTTCCCACTAACAAACTTGCCGAATTTCTTTCGTTGTACAAGATCTCGACGCCAATTTTCCATGATCCTCAGAGACACAGCTACCAAGGTGACCTACGTCATCGGCCACCGAAACCCAGATACCGACGCAATTTGCTCCGCAATTGCTTATACTGACTTTCTCAAGCAGACCACGCGTCCCGACGCCGTGGCGGCCTGTTGTGGGCAAATCAATGCCAGAACAGAATGGCTCCTGGGCTTCTGCGAACTGGATCCACCCCTCTTGCTCATGGACGTCCGCCCAACCGCCTCCTCCATTTGCCGACGCAATGTCGAAACTGCCCGAACCACCGACACCTTCCTCGACGTCTATCAAAGAATGGTTTCCAAAAGCGTACGCAGTGTGCCCGTGGTAGATGACCAAATGCGCATTGTGGGCATGCCGACCATGCACGACCTGGTTAAACTCCTCCTGCCCTCCGGAGTCACGGAAACCGGACTTCGCACCGTAACCGGCTCCCTCGAAAACATCACCAAAGTCCTCAACGGCGAAATGGAAAACCCCATCCGGGCATGGCAGGAAGAAGAACTTCACCTACTGGTCAGTGCCTCCACGGAAGAACGCCTGGAAAGACGAGTGGAAAAACTCAACCCCTCCTCCCTCATCATCGTCGTGGGAGATCGCCAGAAAATTCAACGAGTCGCCCTCGAAAAACCCGTCCGTGCCCTCATTCTCACCGGCAAAGCTAAACTTTCGGACGAACTTCGTGGCCTCGCGGTGCAGAACAATGTCACCGTCATCACCAGTGCCTGGGACACCGCCGTAACCACACAATTGATCCAAACCTCAGGCAAAGTATCCGGTGCAATTGAAGGCAGCTACATGAAGTTCAAACCCACAGATCTCGTGGACCGGATCCTCCCCGAAGTCCAGGAGTCCAACCAACCCCTCTTTCCCGTCCTGCAGGAAGGCTCGGAAGAATTGATTGGAGCCTTCTCCAAATCCGACCTGATCAATCCTCCCAAAGCCCAGCTCATTTTGGTCGACCACAATGAATTTTCCCAAGCCGTCAAAGGTGCCGAAGATGCCATCATTCTCGAAGTCATCGACCACCACCGCCTCAGCGGAGACCTCACCTCCAAAGAACCCATCCGCTTCATCAACGAAATCATGGGTTCCACCTGCAGCATCGTCGCCAGAATGTTCCAGATCCACGGACTGATCCCCTCCAAAAGCATCGCCCGCTGCATGTGCGGAGGCATCATCTCCGACACCCTCCTCCTCACCTCTCCCACCACCACAAAACATGACGAAGCCATCCTCGCCTGGCTCGCTGACATCGCCGAAATTGACCCCGAACAATTTGCCAAAGACTTCTTCGCCGCAGGCTCCGCCCTCAAGACCCTCCAACCCGCTGAAGTCATCGGCTCCGACCGCAAGGAATACACCGAAAACGGCTGGAAAATTTCCATTTCCCAAATTGAAGAACTCGGCCTCCACAACTTCTGGCCCAAGCACGAAGCCCTCCAAAAAAGCCTGGATCAACTCGTGGAAGATGGAGAACTCGATTTCGCCTGCCTCATGGTCACCGACATCACCAAACACCACAGCCTCCTCCTCACCGCAGGAGAACCCCGCATCATCAACGCCATCGAATTCCCCAAACTCGAAGACGGCATCATCGAACTGGCCGGCGTTGTCAGCCGTAAAAAACAACTCTTCCCCATGCTCGGCCAACTCCTCGGAAAAGTCACCCCGGAACCCACCCGAACCCAAACCTCAAGTTGAGGGAACGGCTCAGGTGACCTCCAAAGACGTATACGTCCTATAAGACCTATACGACCTATAGGCGGATTGACTAGTCAACGCATCAAAGCCCGACCTTCCGCAAACCTCACCCTCACAACTCCGAAGGCGGTTGTGAAACCCCCTCGGTATCATCTGAACCTTGAGTCATCGCAAAGAGATTCCCCAGCTCAATCTCCCAAGGCTCATCCATATCTTCCAAGTCGACCCCAAACCTCTCCTTCATCGCATGCGTGAAAGCTTGGAGCTCACTGGCATCGACCGCACCATCGGGAGGATAGAGGGATTGAAAGACATCCCGAATTTTGTCCGTAGGTTTGGATACCAAACGGTTCCGCCCCACATGCCCAAGGGATTCCACCAACGCATCCAGAAAAGCAAAGATATCTCGGTCCTCCACATCTGGAAACCGCTTATCCCAATCCGGATTGATTTGCCGGAGGTTCATAATCCTCCCCAAGGTCTTATCCGAGATCAACAACGGGAAACTCACCAAAACAGCAAAAAACAGGAAAAAAATGAGAGTAGGTGGATCAATCATAACAAAATTCTCCTCACAACATATCCAACGACATCCGAAAGGCAAGAAGAGTGGTTCGGAAAGATAAA
>CAYSOI010000680.1:0-2479 GCA_964432425.1 uncultured Opitutales bacterium
TATGATCACCCTAACTTCTCACTCAACTTGGGCCAGAAAGTCGACGGCCGGCAAGAGGAAGCCTGGTAGCATGGTCCTTGCCTGCCACCGGGATGTTTACTGCGATATGTTGAGGCAGATCATCGAGCAGACTTACGACCAAGCCATCCGGGACCACAACCAGGGATTCATCCCGCTTTAACACTTTCCCTCCTTCCAAGGCGTAGCGTTTGCCTATTCCTATATGCGAACGCCACGCCATCCACTTATCGAAGGATTTTGGTCTGCCTGTCGCCCAGCCGACAGGCGGCCGCCATGGCAATGGTGCGAGCAGCATGTTCAGGTCGATGAGACTTCCCCAATTCGAGGACGATGACGTTCCGATGGACCCTCAAGTCCGGGAGGAAAAAGAGGATTCACGGGGCCGGATCAAGGTGATTTGGGTGCAGAAGCGTCGGGATAACCACTATCTGGATTATGAATTAATGATTGATGCGGCGGCGATTATTACGAATGTGCTGCGAGCAAGTGACGCAACGTCTTGAGCAAAATAATGTAAAAAAAATGTCGGATTTGCGGGGTGGGCGACGACAATTCTAAGAACAAGATGCCAAAATATACAAGTTTTGAATTGCTACGACGGTTTATGAACGACCGTGATGAAGGTGCTTTTTTACAACTGGTAGAGAAGCATGTCGATTTGGTGTTTTCAGTGGCAGTCAGGCAGTTGAAAAATCGGCACTGGGCGGAGGAAATGACTCAAAATGTCTTTGTGGAGCTCATTAAATCCGGACCAAATCTGACTGAGGATACTGTTTTGCCTGCATGGTTGTATCAAGTGACTTATCGGAGATGCATTGATGCGATTCGCTCAGAAAGTCGCCGACGCGTGCGTGAGAAAATTGCTGTCGAGCTGCGCGACATGAATGCTCAAAACGATGTATGGATGGAAATCGAACCATTGGTTGAAGAGGCATTGGCCACTCTTAACCAGAAAGATAGAGCTGCTGTTATTTTGCGTTTTTTTGAGAACAAAAGCCTGAAAAAAGTCGGAAATGAATTGGGTGTTTCCGAGGATGCTGCGCAGAAGAGAGTGTCACGTGCATTGCAGCGGTTATCTCAGTTTTTCGAACGACGTGAAGTAGAAACCAGTGCTATCGGATTGAGTTCAGTGCTGTCGTCTTACGGTGTTCAAGCTGCTCCCTTAGGTTTGGCGGCTGCCACACTGAAAACAAGTAGCTCGGCTTTGACTGGACTTTATTTAACAGGATTCTTTTCCTCTAACCAGATTATTACCATGACAACTTTGCAGAAAATTGCCGTGACAACTGCTGTCACCATCGGAATCGGAACGGGAGTCTATCAAAACCATCAAGCAAAGCGCTTGGAAGAGGCGTTTAACCAGCTGAAGTCTGAGAATTCCACGAGCATGGCAGCTCTGAAAGATGAGTTGGAAAAGGAAAGGAAAACCTCTGGGGAAAGACATCAAGAGTTGTTAAACCTGCAGGAGGAATTCTCGGAATTGGAACAATTGTACTCAGCGGCATTAGAGGGTGAGTCTCCCAACGGAAATTCTCAAAGTGTTCATCTGGAACCAATGGAAAGCCAAGTTGATCAAAAGCAAATCCAAGCACATATTGAACAATCACACACCATCCCAAAGGAACTATGGGGGTTTGCTGGTTTTGATACCGCCGAAGATGCCTTTCTCACCACTGTTTGGTCGGCAAGTCAAGGGAACTACGAAACCTATTTGGAATCACTCAATGAAGAGGGCAAACGACGAACCAAAGAAATGTTTAACGGGAAGTCACCTTCTGAAATCGAGGATGCCATGCGCCAAATGATCGAACCATTAAAGGTAATACGCCTTGATCGGATAAAAGAGAGAACAGAGAACGAGGTTTCATTCACTGTTCGAGCTGAAGAAGTCGACGATGGGGAATCCCGTCATCGATCTGAAGCGGTACTGACATTTGAAAAGATCGATGGAAAATGGACGTCTGACGGGCTGTTTTAATAACCGATACCTCTACCAATTGTTTTTTACTGAAGCGTAACGTCCCCCCCAAGGGTGTGACAGCACGCCCAAGACTCGAAGTCCGGATGTTGGTGCAACGACCACAGGCGAGCTTGTCGCCGATGCATCGACCGGTAGAAACTCATTTGCTGGGCATTCTGGGAAGCGGAAGGTTCAGTTTGTAATTGGTCTCAAATACAAGATTCGAGTGTGTGGCTGAGGGAAAAAACTGATCATCATCAAGTTTAGCTCGCAACAAAATGGCCTCCTTTGCGCCGGGAATCCAACGCACGTGTGCCACCCAAGGAAGGACTGAGCTGTCCACTCTGCTGACGGTGTTGCCGCGTAGTCTCCACTCATTACTGGAAATACACATAGAAGTCTCGGGATGCAGACCCCAGTGGAGTTTGCCAGAAACCATTCGATCCGCGCCAAGATTCTTCCTGCGTTACGGCCTACGGCCTCCACTCCGGAAGAATC
>CAYSOI010000681.1:0-2478 GCA_964432425.1 uncultured Opitutales bacterium
CAAGGACCACGGCTGTCATTCTTCAATCTTTCCACTTCAAGATGTGGGAGCGAAGAAAAGCTCTTTGCTTTCCCATTCCAGATGAGGTTGGGTTTGACAAATCAATCGGTTCTGACATGAACAAACCATGCAACCAAAAGCATTTTTTTCACCGTGGCTGTTCGGATGGAGCGTATGGATTCTTGCCCTGCTGAACATGGGGGGCGATACTCTCGAATTGCGCTGGCGCCTTGCACCCGGAGAAGTCTCTTTTCTTGCCAATGACAACGCCCATCGAGGTGCTGCCCTCAACCCGGTCACAGGTAATGTGCTTGTGGTCAGCCGTACTGGTCAGCCTGACATTCATGTCCTTTCCGGGATGGATGGATCGGTGCTGTATACCCTTGATAACGACCCTTCAACCCTGGCGGGTGGCACATTTCTACTCAACATGGTTGGGGTGGCGGAGGATGGCGTGGTCTATGCCGGCAACCTCAGTACCAGTGCAGCCAATCCTCAGTATCGTCTCTATCGCTGGTCCGATGACGGGTTCAATGCATATCCGGATCTGGCCTATGAGGGGGATCCCGGAGGCAGTGATCCTGAGGCCGACAACGCACAACGATGGGGCGATACCATGGATGTGCGTGGCAGCGGCACGAATACTGAAATCCTTTTAGCCTCTCGGGCTGGCAACCAGGTAGCCATTTTAACGACTACAGATGGAGAAATATTTGAATCACAGCCGATCGTGATTCCCAGATTAACCGCTGGCGCTCTTGGGCTCGGAGTGGCTTTTGGCCAGGGCAACACACTTTATGGATCGACTGTCAATGGGTCCGTATACTGGGTGCGTTATGATCTGCAAGCTGGCACCGGAGAAGTGGTCGCTACCTATCCTGGAGCACTGATTTCTGCCGGCATTGCGCCTCTCGGGGTGGATCCATCCAACCATTGGATGGGTGGGTTGAATGTTCAATCCCATGAGATCTCCTTTTCGATCTGAGTGATGCTCCCAATGCCCCCACCTGGCAGGCAACTGAGGTTTTGGGGACGACCCAGGCCAATGGCAATGGTACGGGATCGGTGGACTTTGCTTCGAAGGCCATGCTGGTTTTGGACACCAACAATGGATTGGCGGTCTGGGATGTTCTGGAATCTGACGAGTTGATGCCCCCGACGATTACCGTTCAGCCATTCGACCAGGCCATTCTTGAGACGGCCTCGGTTGCCTTGACAGTGGCTGTGACCGGAACGCCTCCCTTCACCTACCAATGGTTCAAGGATGATCAGCTTTTGGTTGGAGCCAATGAGTCCACTTTCCGCATAGAGTCTGCCTCCTCGCAGGATGCGGGAACCTACCGAGTCGAAATTTCCAATGAAGTGGGCCAGACAAGCAGCGAAGATGTTCTTTTTGAAGTCCATCCCATCCAGGGCTCTTCCAGGGTTCGCACCCTTTGGGCGCTTGAGCCAGGAAGTGTATCGTTTTTGACGACGGACAATACGCAAAGAGGCATGACTTTCAATCGTGCGACCGGGCATGTCCTGGTTGCCAGTCGTTCGCGGGGTCATCATATTTTTGTTCTCGACGCAGCAACGGGCAAGACGCTTCACGAGATGGATACGGATACATCGATCCTGACCGCAGGGCTTTTCAAGTTGAACATGATCGCTGCCAGCGATGATGGGGCTGTTTTTGGAGGCAATCTCACCCTTAATGGTTCAGATCCCAATCAGCCCTACACGTTGTATGTTTGGTCCAATGATGGAGAGGATGCATTTCCCGAAATGGCCTATCAGGGCGATCCGTCTGATGGAGTTGCGGAGCGTTGGGGAGATTCCATCGATGCCCGTGGGAGTGGGCAGCATCGGCAGGTGTTGATCAGTTCCCGCTCAGGGCTGCATGTTGTCCTCTTCACAACAGAGGATGGCGTCAGTTTTGAACCGCATGTTTTTGAAGGGACTCAGGGGGGTATTGGTCTTGCCTTTGGTGAAGGCGATACTTTCTGGACCAAGGCACCGGCCGGTCCACTCAATCATTATGCCTTTGATTTGGACAACGGCACGGTTGACCTGATCGAGCAAGTTCAACTTCCCGGTTCCCTTGTGCCCATAGGAGTTTCCGTAGAGCTTGGTTTGCTGGCAGGGATTGACCTCTCCACTCCAGATCATGTGACTTTTTACGATCTTTCCGAGGTCGATTCAGTCTGGTCCCCCATCAGTGAAGTTCTCTTTCCTACGGACAATGCCAATGGCAACCAGGTGGGGGCTGTTTCCTTTGGTCCGAAAACGGTCTACGCACTCAACACCAACAATGGCTTGATGGCCCTTGAGTGGAATACTGTGGCAGAGGTTCAACCGGCCACCTTCGATGCAATCCTCACTCAGGGAGGCGCGGTCACCATGTCATTTACTGGGAGTCCGGACTCAGTATATACGCTGGAGCGAACGCTTGATTTTCGGGATTGGCAGGAGTTGAGCACCCTTCAAACCGACTCC
>CAYSOI010000682.1:0-2472 GCA_964432425.1 uncultured Opitutales bacterium
CGTAAGGCTCAACTGGAGTACGATCTTGGCCGGTCTCAAATCACTGATTTTACAGGCGTTTCCTCCGATGTCGTAGGCATTGGAAGCGTAGTAACCCTGACCGCTGGATCTTCAGGGAAAGATTCTACCTATGCCATCCTCGGAGCATGGGACAGTGATCCTGATAAGAATATCCTTTCCTACAAGACACCCTTGGGACAAAGCCTCCTAGGATCCAGTGTCGGGGAGACTGTAGAGATCGAAATCGATAGCGTTCAGGAAACTTGGACGATCAAACGATCTCCCGTTGGGTAGACCAAAAGAAGAAGAAAAAGTAGGTCTGTTTTTCCAAGTCACAAACAATTACTCAATGGGCTCCTCATAGAGTAATTGGCTAGGCTGAAAGGCATATCCGCACAAACGCCAAAAACTCCAATTGGTTGTTTGTGTAGTAGGCAGGAGGAAAGTGCCTCTCCAGCCTGGAACGTAAGTTTCTTACGCTCCCACTGCCCGATAACTAAAATTTGTAAGGTCGAAGGATCGTAGCAATACCTCTACATTAGCTCCAGAAGCTTTCTGGCAATGTCCTTGAAGACTTTTGCCGGTTTGCTATCGGGCTGAGCCAGGACAATCGGTATGCCGAGGTCACAGCCCTGGCGGATGGCAACATCCAGAGGGACTTGGCCCAGTAATGGTGCTTCCAGAGCAAGGGCTGTTTCTTCACCACCACCTTCACCAAAGAGGTAATTCAGTTCATCGGAACCGGGCATCTCAAGATAGCTCATATTCTCCGCTACTCCCAGGACTGGAACATTGACCTTCCCAAACATTCGGGCTCCCCTTTTGGCAACATTTACCGCGGCCTTCTGTGGAGTAGTGACAATCAATGCTCCTGTTAAGGGCAAAGTCTGAACAAGAGAAAGCTGAGCATCCCCCGTGCCTGGAGGTAAATCGACAACCAGTGTGGAAACATCGCCCCATTTCACATTAGAGGCGAATTGCTGAATCGTCTTCATCACCATTGGCCCTCGCCAGACAACTGGAGCTTCTTCATCCACAAGAACACCCATTGACATCACCTTGATGCCATAGTTGTCAAGAGGGTGAATCATATCCTCCTCGACTTCCGGGCGATCACCAATGCCCATCATCAAGGGCACGGAAGGCCCATAGATATCGCAATCCATAATACCCACCGGTTTCCCCTGAGGAGTCAGGTCTTCCTGAATCAGCTGTAATGCACAGGCAAGGTTTACCGAAAATGTTGATTTGCCAACGCCTCCTTTACCACTGGCCACAGCGATAATACGATCCACTCCAGACAATTGATCTTGCACAGGAGCAGAAGTGGGAGCACTCGGTGAAGGTGCGGTTTTGGGTTTGGTTACGCTAACTCGTACCTCTGAAGAATCGAGTCCTGGCTGATTCCCCAAAACGGCTTCCACCTCTTTTTTGATCTGGGCAGGTATGGTGGCATCTCCGGTAGTGATATCGAGTTGTACAATCGCTTTGCCTTCCGAGACTTGGATATCCCGGACCAGGCCAAACGACACAATATCCCTGGAAAAACCAGGATACTTGACGGCGTGTAGAGCTTCTTTGATTTGATCAGTTGATGAACAGGACATAATTGCCAAGTTCAAAAGCATAGCCTGACCAGAATTGCGAGCTGGAATTACTTCTCAACTATAGAGAAGCGAAGTAAACAGGATTTAGAAATCCCTCAAAATGGAGGATCCTGAAAGTCAGCATTCTCGAAATAGCGACATTCTCCAATGATCCTCAGGTAGAGTTCACGAAGATCAAAGAGACGTACATTAATCTCCTGACGATACTCGGCATCTGACTGGTCTTTAAAGATAGTCTCCAATAACGTGAAGCAGTCGTTAATGCCAGTGAGAGCTCTTTTGAAATGACAAATAGCCAGTGAGTAGTCAGCCATATCCAATGCCTGAGTCCCCATCATCGCGTGATACTCCGCATCCTGTAGAGTCATGGAGTACTTCCAGGCAAAAGATGCTGTCAATTTGTCCGATGCCGGATGATCCAGAAATTGTTCAAAAGTTTTTTTCAGCCAGATGAAAAGCCCCTGAGTCACAATAAACACGGGATGACGGTGTATCGTGTAAGGCTCTCCACCGTCAAAATCATCCTCGGACTCTGGAAAATCTTCGTGATTCATATCCGGCATACCATCTGGAGTGTCATTTGCAGACCAGTCACTGACCTCCCACCCCATCAGTTTTGCAATTTCATCAAGGTGTCCGGGTTCCCTGTTTGATTTTTCGTAAAAGGAAAGGAATTGCCCAACGTCCTTGGTGCAATTGGTAAGGTACCGACTCCAATCAGCTTCGCGCCAAGATAATTCGCCGCGATCTTCCCAATCTCCATCCCCCGATGGTTCCGAATTGAATGAATTCATAAGTTGATTCTGTATCGAGAATGGGGAGCACGATTGGTTGGCGCAACCCAAATTCCTTGTTTTTTTCCAAA
>CAYSOI010000683.1:0-2471 GCA_964432425.1 uncultured Opitutales bacterium
TATTCCCCACCCAAGGCCCTGACTTTTGAGCAATGATGTGAGCGGGTAGAAGATCCAGTCCCTTGTTCAGAAAACGCGGAATGATTGTGAACAGGTTAAAGAGTTGCGAATACGCAGGTCGGTTGTTTAGTGAATTCGCTATGATGAAAACTTGTCTTCACTGGCTTTTACTTTCAGCCCTCCTCTCCACCAGTTGCCATGGCGAAACTGGCCCGAAATTTGTCGATGACAAAATCGCAAAGACCCCCATGTCGGAGATTCTTTCCCAGCTTACCAAAATGCGGGGAACGACACCGGCTCAATGGCGGGTGGTATGGCATGGAGATCCTTCCTCAGAGGCGCATGTAGCCTGGTCTACGGCCAAGGCTGGGAAGAATCATAAACTCTATTACGATACCAAGGCTCATGGTGAAGATGTTGCGAAGTATGAGCATTCTGTTAAAGCCTCTCGCAGCAATCGATACCGCAATGACGCCAAGGACAAAAAGGACGAGAAGTTGAACGACGAGGTGGGGTATTGCCACCATGTTCAGTTGACGGGTTTGCAACCGGATACGAAGTATTATTTCATTCTGGAGTCAGACGGGGTTCGTTCCAAGGAGATGTATTTCATCACTGCGCCAGATGGGGATACGCCCTACTCGTTTGTGAATGGCGGAGATTCCCGTTCCGGACATCACCAACGGTGTCTGATCAATCTGCGTATTGCACAAATGGTGGAGGATCATCCGGAGATCCTGGCCTTAGCTCACTCCGGTGATTTTGTAAACAGCGGCAATACCTGGCATGACTGGCGGCTTTGGTTGAGTCACAATGAATTGCTGACCTGCAAAGATGGCCGCGTCATTCCCATCATTCCGACCCGTGGCAATCATGAAAGAGCGGAAAAATCCAAGCTGTATGAAGATGTGTTTGATGTTCCGGAATGGCATGTGACGCAGTTGCCGCTGGATACTTATCTGGTCACATTGAGTTCCAATAATCCTGGCTTGGGTGGCCAGTTGGAGTGGTTGCAGAAGACTAATGAGGAAGTGGGGCCGAAAAGCCACTGGCTGATGACCATGTATCATCGGCCGATTTATCCAGGTGTAAAAGATACCCCAGGCTGCAAGGGGGCCTGGGCTAGAGAGTTTGACCGCTACTACACCGATGTGGCTCTGGAAGGCGACGGACACATTATCAAAAAGTCCAAGTTCATTCGGGGCGACAAGGAGCACAAGGATGGAGTGATCTACATTGGTGAAGGAGGGCTGGGTGTAGGACAGCGAAACCCCAAAACGGATCGCTGGTGGGTCGACAAGGCCGGTAAAGGCACTTTCGTCTTTTTGTTGGATGTGACCAAGGAAACTCTGCGTTGCCGCACCATTCTTGTGGATGGAACAATCTGGGATGATTTCACCATTCCGAACAAGAGCCACCTGCGTAAAGCTGCCGGGGAATGAGGGCAGGTTTGTCCACGAAAGAAGAGCAGCAAGTTGTTGAAAAAGTCCGTTGGCTGCTGCTGGCCGGGTTACTGGTCAGCGTGATTGGACTGAGCACCTACACTTTTCTCTACGACGGTTCCCCTTTTCATAAATACATCACAAGCCAGCACTCTTCTGAGAAAGTACACGATGAAGAGATCGGAGACTTGAGTGCGGACTTTCTGTTTGGGGAGGAAGAGGTCAACCTGAGCCGGGTCGATCAGTTGAGTCAGGAAAACGATGAGGCGATTGAGGCAAGTTATGCCTGGTTGGAGAAAGTACAACACTATGAAAGGTGGTTTCTGGTCACTCTCTTGTCGGCCATGGTGTTGTCCCTGATTTTCTACAAAAAGATTCATCAATATCCCGCCCTCGTCGCACTCTTTCTCGTCGCAGGCATCTATATCTTTCTCCAGGCCTATGCCGTTATCCTCAATGGTGGAAAGGGGTTTTCGGACTTGGCCATCGGGGCACATGCCACCCGCTACACCCTGGCCCTGCTTCTGATTGGGTACACCTTCCTGCATCGAGTCAAAGCAGTCCACAAAGTCTCCTATCACAAGGGATTGTTTCTACTCGGTGCCATTGCCTGTTCCTCCACCTTTGCCGTCCACGGCTGGGAAGCCTACAATTTAAACGCTGGCTTCGTAGACCTCATCATCGGCAGTGCGAATCTTCTGCACCTCCATCCACCTCAAGCATCTGTGACCAAAGTCCTCATTCTGATCGGAATCATGGACATGATATTGGCCGCCCTTGTACTCCTTTACCCAACCCGCAAACTCCTCTACTGGATGGCCCTCTGGGGACTGGTCACCGCACTGAGCCGACCTCTCAGCATGGGCATCACCGCCTGGCATGAAACCGCGATTCGAGCCGGGAATTGTGTTCTGCCTCTTTGTTTGGCGATGTTGGTTTCCGCAGGATTGTATTGGAAACCGATTCGTATACCAGCGAAAGATTGATTCACCGCCCAGGGCTCTGTGTTTCCCATTCACTTGATGGGTG
>CAYSOI010000684.1:0-2469 GCA_964432425.1 uncultured Opitutales bacterium
GAAGCCTTCAACGAAGGTCCCCGGCAAAAGGCCTATCTCATGGGAGGGACCAGCAATGTAGATTTTCCTATCACCACTTCGTGCACCGAAGCCCAGAAGTTTTTTAACCAGGGGATTGGGCAATTGCACGGCTTTTGGTATTTCGAAGCCGAACGCTCCTTCCGTCAGGTTGCTTTGCTCGATCCAGACTGTGCGATGGCGTATTGGGGAATGGCCATGGCCAATGTCAGTAACGACAAACGGGCTCCCGGATTCATCAAAGAAGCTGTCGATCGCAAGGAAGGCGTGACTCCACGGGAAAAGCTCTGGATCGACGGCCTGGATGCCTACATCAAATCGGTCAAGAAAAACGCCAAAACGGCCAAGAAAAATCACATCAGGAACCTCGAAGAAATCATTCACGAATATCCGGACGACATTGAAGCCAAGGCCTTTTTGGCTGTCCACCTATGGAAATACAAGAGGGATTTGCCCATCACCAGTCACCTGGCCGTCAATGCCATTCTGGACCAGGTATTTTCCGCCAATCCCATGCATCCTGCCCACCACTACCGCATTCACCTTTGGGATTACGAGAAGCCGGAGAAAGCTTTAATATCCGCCTCAAGAGCCGGGCAATCCGGGCCTAGCATTGCACACCTTTGGCACATGCCCGGACACATCTACTCCAGGTTAAAACGCTACGGAGACGCAGTCTGGCAACAGGAAGCCTCCTCCCGGGCCGATCACGCCCACATGATGCGGGATGGAGTCTTGCCCGACCAGATTCACAACTATGCACACAACCAGGAATGGATGATCCGAAACCTGATTCACATCGGCCGCTCATGGGATGCAATCGCCTTAGCCGCAGACCTGATCGAACATCCGAGGCATCCGAAATACAACACCCTGGCCAAGCGTAGAAGCAGCACCTCCTACGGTCGCATGCGTCTCTTTCAGGTACTGGAGAAATTCGAAATGTGGGACGAATTGATTCGGCTCTGCAACACCATGTACCTGGAACCCACCGACCTGAAAACCGAACAGGACAAACGCCTTCGAGCCTTGGGACTGGCCTACTACGAAAAAGGAAATTCCCAAAAACTGCTCGAACATTTAGTCGAATTGCAGGCCCGCACAGCGGTTGCCCGAAAAGAACAAACGGAAGCCAGTAAAAAGGCAGAAGCGGAGGCAAAAAAAGCCAAGAAATCCAAAGAAGACATCGAGAAGGCCAAGACCGAAGCAGTGAAAAGTTTCGATAGCCGCATCAAGGCTCTGAACAAATCCGTATCCGAACTCACCGCCTATGCCGCACTCCTCTCAGGCACCAAGGAATCCGCCCAGACCTTACTTGGAGAAACCGAAGGCATTGCCAAAGATCGCCTCGCCCAGTTGTACCTGCGGGCAGGAGACCAAGAGAAGGCAGAAAAGCTGGCTGCAGAAGCCGTGAAATCTGCGGAAAAGCAAGTGCTTCCCCTGGCCAACCAGGTTCATGTGCTTCATCAAATCGGCAAAACCAAAGAAGCCCACCAAGCTTTCAACGAATTGCAAAAGATTTCCAGCCACATCGATGACCTCAAGACTGCCCCATTCCAGCGATTAGCCACAGTTGCCAAGGAACTCGACCTCCCCGCCGATTGGCGAAAGGAATGGGTCCCCGCAAACGATGTTGGCGAACGGCCTGCTCTGGACGAAATTGGCCCCTTGCTCTATGGACCCTCCCCTGCCAAGGACTGGAGCTTGCCCGATGGCGAAGGCAAGACCATCCGCCTCACACAGTTCAAAGGCCGCCCCGTGATTGTCATCTTCTACCTCGGAGCCGGCTGCCTCCATTGTGTCGAACAACTCGAAACCTTTGCCCCCAAGACCCAGGAATTTGCCGATGCTGGAATCTCACTGGTCGGCATCAGCACCGATGAAATCAAAGGCCTGAAGAATTCCCTCGAAGACCTCAAAGAAGACGGAGAATTCCCCTTCCCCCTGGTATCCGATGCCAAGCTCAACGTCTTCAAAGACTACCGGGCCTTCGACGACTTCGAAAACCAACCCCTCCACGGAACCTTCCTCATCGACGAAACCGGCTTAATCCGCTGGCACGACATCAGCTACGAACCCTTCGCCGAAGTCGACTTCCTCCTCAAAGAAGCCAAACGTCTCCTAAGCCTACAAGCCTCCAGCCCACAACTGCCCCCTGTCGCCGCAGGCTCTTCCGCAGACAAAGAATAATGTGGGCTTGCCCCACCTTGGACTGCGGCAGCCTGCTGCCGCTTTCCTGTCCACAGCCTGCTGTGGACTTCCGAAATTCACCAAGCCCCCACTGCCACAAGTCTCAGAAACAAATTTCACTCACACAGCCTGGAAAGAGAATGGAATCTACGAGCAGATTGAACTTCATGGGATGTCTGAATTCTGAGGTAAGGTTGATTCGGTGTAGGCAAAGGAATGTTGGGCAGAGGAATGAGGGATGCTTTTTGAGCGAATGCCATT
>CAYSOI010000685.1:0-2467 GCA_964432425.1 uncultured Opitutales bacterium
TGAATCTTTCGCGGATCAGAAATGTTATTCATAGCCATCAGTTCTGCGGTTTTCAGGCCATACATCCGGGCAATACTGCCTGGGAATTCACCAGGACGAACGACGTGATAATCTCCACTGCTAGCACTATTGGCTCTGCGGGAGGTACTCGCTGTGCTGGAACTTGGCTGAGATGCGGTACGGGGTTGCCAGGATTGATTGACTTGGCCTCCTCCGGGGACAACCAGTTTCTGGCCGACCATGAGACGGTCTGTCACGAGCCCATTGGCTTCCATTAACTTCTTTACGGAAGTTCCGTACAGGTAAGCAATCTTGGTAAGGTGGTCACCTTTCTTTACAACATACTTGCCATTGCTATCGTATACCTTGGTGGCTTCGTAGGAGATGGCAGGTGTAACAGCAGCCGGAGGGGTGCTCTCGGAAATGCCAGGTATTGTCAGATTCTGGCCAACAGAAATGAGAGAAGTCCGAGTCAGGTTGTTGGCAGCCAGTAATTTGTTCAGGCTGACTTTGAAGTTCTGTGAAATGCCCCAAAGCGTATCGCCTTTTTGAACGATGTAGGTGAGATCATCCTCAGGTTCTGGAATCGCTGTCGCGATTTCCTGAAACTGTGTGCCACTGAGGTCCGGGATATAAGGGTCCTGGACAGGCTCTTCAACAATGACTGGTGGCAATGCGGGACGGCTCGGTGATTGAAAAACATTCTGCGTGAGGGCAGATTGTTCCAATGAATCAAACTCTGCATTAAAGGCAGAATCAACTTTGCCTGGTGCCTGAACAACAGGGTCTGCACCGACGGGTGCCATCGTTGTTTCTTCAGGAGTCGCCTGTTTATCCCTGTTCCAAGGCATATACTGACAACCGCTTTGTACAACCAGTACTGATCCCAGAAGAACTCCGGTGAAACCAACTGGTATGTTTTTCACTTTCTTATCTTTCATTTTTAGTGTTTGAGTTTTTAGTTATGGATTACGTGTGTGTGTGCAAAAATTGTAGTGAGTCTAATTAGTGTTTTGTGCATAGACTTGTAACTTGGCACCGACCTGCAGCTTTGAGGCATCGGTGATCTTATTGATTTTCATGAGGTCGCGGGTACGCATGCCGTATCTTGAGGCAATGACTGATGGGCTTTCCCCACTGCGTACCACATGGGTCTGCATTTCATGTAGAACTGGTGAATTGTGACGTGTCAGGGCAGCAATTTCCTCTTCACTAAGTTCCTGAAGCCCCGTAGGTGGCTTGGGTGCAGGAGCTTCTGCACTTTCTATTTTCTCTTCAACCAGAGGCTCGTCTTCAACAGTCTTGGAAGAGCGACTTCCAAGCTGAATCAATACTAACGGCACCGCAAAGAGGTGTATCAAAAGTACGATTGAGAAGAGTTTAAAGGTTTTCATTTCAGATCAACGGTCAGGCAGTGATGAGTTGTGATTGCTGACGTAGTTCTGCTACCGCATGTTCAAAGGTATTTCCCCGTTCCTCATAATTCCGAAATTGCCCAAAACTGGCAAAGCCGGGACTGAATAGAACAACCGCAGGTTTACTGGCCCTCATGTATGCAGCCAGAAGAGCATTTTGGAGACCTGCGTAGGTATTGACGAAGGAATTGCTGTCTCCGGTAAGATAATCCTGAAGTTGATCCGCAGTCTCTCCGATCAAATAAGCTCCTTCAAGGTATGGGAGAAGTTCCTTGGCAAATTGACGCATGTTTCCCCCCTTGCAGCAACCACCACCAATCCAGTGAACCTTACGGCCAAATCGTTTCAGGGCAGCAAGGGTCGCGGAAAAGTTGGTTGCCTTGGAATCATTCCAGAAGCTGATGCCATCCCACTCATCCACACGTTGTAGACGATGCTTGGGTAAAGAAAATTGGCTGGCAGCCTTGCGAAGAGTATCCTCGGGCAGATCCATTTCTTTCCAGAAGGCTCTAGCCAGCAAGTAGTTCTCCTGCTGTGGATGTTGAGCAAAGACACTGTCTTGAGGGATAATCGCCTGCGAATCTTCGTCTTGGCAGCGGATGATTTTTGTATGATCCGGCAAAGTTTTCCCGAGAGATTTGGCAACTTCTGCTACGGAGTTTCCGATATACAATCCACCGGATTTCTGGCACTCTACCAAACGTTGCTTGGCTTCGAAGTAGTTGGCCATGGTATCATGACGATCCAAATGGTCATCCGCCATATTGGTCCAGAGCACGTGATCAGGGGCAAAATGCTCCATTCTTTCGGACTGGAAGGAACTGACTTCACAAACAGCAATAGCCTCATTGCTGTTGAGATCAGGGATGAGTTGGCAAAGTGGCATTCCGATATTACCAACAGCAAAAGCATCCACCCCGTGCATCCGCAAAGCTTCTGTCATGAACTTCGTCAGCGAGGTTTTGCCATTTGTGCCAGTGATTGCAACGATTCGGCCCTTCCAAAAGATCGAGGCAAAGTCGAGTTCACCCAAGCAAATGAGTCCGGCCTTC
>CAYSOI010000686.1:0-2461 GCA_964432425.1 uncultured Opitutales bacterium
GAATGGACATCGTTGACAAAATTGCAAACCTCCCCGTCGGTGCTCAGGACAAGCCAAAAGATCCCGTCACCATGGAGAAGGTAACCATTCGCCGAGTCGGCGACAAAGCCAAGGCCTTCAAAACCGGACAAGCTGCATTTGATGCTCTACTCAGTAACGTTCCACCAAACCCAGCTGAAATCGAAGGCAAGAAGCACTTGGAAGAAACTGCCAAGAAAGAGGGTTACCAAAAGACAAAGTCTGGCCTTGTTTACAAAATGATCAAGGAAGGTGACGGCAAACAACCTTCTGAAGACAGCCATGTAACTGTGCACTATGAAGGCAAGCTCATCAATGGCCGTGTATTTGATAGCTCCTACAAACGTGGTGAACCCACGAGCTTTCCTCTCAACCAGGTAATTCCCGGATGGACCGAAGGTGTCCAACTCATGAAAACTGGCAGCACTTATGAATTCCACATCCCTCAAAACCTTGCTTATGGTGAACGTGGAGCTGGGGGTGTAATCCCTCCATTTGCTGCACTTATTTTCAAAGTAGAACTCATCTCCTTTGAGTAAGCCCGATCAGGCTGGAAATCCATCCTAGCTCAATACCATGAAAACCTACGTTGCCCTGGTAAGCCTCTTACTCCTTCTTCCACAACTCCACTCTGCTCCCAATACACTCAGTGAAAAGGAGAAAACGGAAGGATGGAAACTCCTCTTTGACGGAAAGACAACGGAAGGTTGGCTTCGCTGGGGCAGCCACAAACCACTGGACCAAAACTCCAAATGGCAAGTGGTTGACAGCAACCTGGTTCTCACAGGTAAAGGCGGAGGCGATATTTATACTAGGGAAGCCTTCGAAAACTACGAGCTGATCCTCGAATGGAAAAGTCAGGGAAACAGTGGCATCTTTGTGAGAGTCGATCCATCTCACAAAGGCGCCATCTGGAATAAAGCCCCAGAGATGCAGGTCAATCGGGAGAATAACCCAAAAACCCTGAAATCGACATCTGCCGGTGGGCTTTATCAGCTCTATGAAATTGAAGGTACGGAGAAAGTGGTAAAAGGTGACGACTGGAACGAGGTCCGCATCCGAATCAAGGACGACCATGCCACCTACTGGTTCAATGGAAAGAAAGCCTATGAATTCACCTTCGGTAGTGATGATTGGAACCAACGAGTACAAAAGAGTAAATTCCGAAAGTACCAAGGTTTTGCAACCCTCAAGAAAGGGCATATCGGCGTCCAGGATCACGGAGCCAAAGTTGCCTTTCGAAACATCAGAATCAAACCTTTATGAGGATGAGCTGATCTTCTGGAACTCAAACATTTTCTCAATGAAGGCAGGCACGGGATAACCGGCCTGCCTTCATTTTTGGGGAAGTAAGGACCCAAACTTATTAATAAATTATTGACCGGGAAAATTTATTAGGTCAATTTTACAAGGTTTAGAGATTTCTTTATCAATTGCATATAGCTATACAATTTCGGCTTCAAATAAATCAGCCTTGATGAATCCGATCCCTTAAACCACAAAAGCAGGATACCTATGAAACGAACCACTAGCCTTGTCACATTCTGCCTGGCATCAGCAATCTGCCCCACTTTTGGAAATTCCACATCCGACCTTGTCGACAAAATGTTGGATAAAGGAGTCGCAGAACTGGATGTCAAAACAGCGCCCCTGATTGAGGACTTAGCCTTCCTGAGAAAAGCGACAGTTGACCTACTGGGCCGAATTCCCACCTACGAAGAAGTTGAGCAATTTCAAGCTTGGCCCCTTTCCGAGCGTCGTAAGTTGGCAGTCGAGGAAATCCTGGAAAAGGATCGTTTTAATGATCGCTGGACAGTCTTTTTTGCGGACATGCTGCGTATTCGCTCCAATAAACCAGGTGGTCCCCAAATGATGGCATTTGTAAATAAGTGCATCAAACAGCACACCCCTTATGATCACATGGTTCGTGAGCTGGTGGCTACCAATGGAGACCCCAGAAAAGTACCTGCAGCCGGTTTTGTGCTCGGGGACGATGTAGATCCCATGGCCTTGGCTGGTGCAACTTCTCAAATCTTCCTGGGAGTTCGCATTGCCTGTGCCCAATGTCATAACCACCCATTTGACGATTGGGAACAAAAGCAATTCTATGGTTTTGCAGCCTTTTTTGGGAAAACCAAATTGATTGAGCCACGTGTCGGTGATCGTGACCTCCCTCCCTTTACAACAGAAGGTCATGATCAGATGGTCATGTGGCCACCCGAACGCGAAAAACCACCCAAACGCTGGGCTGTCACCCCAGATTTCCCATTTGAATTAACCAGCTACGACGCCAAAAGCGTCCCTGAGTATATCGCCCGCTTGAACAAAAAACGTGCCTTGGAAGCTGCTCAGTCTGAGTCTGCATCCAAACTTGTCTCCCTCGACGACTTTCTGGATGACATTGATGCCTCTGCAAAGAACCCACGCCAAAAAGGACCAGGTG
>CAYSOI010000687.1:0-2456 GCA_964432425.1 uncultured Opitutales bacterium
GCCAGTTGTTTTTTCGATTCGATCATTTCGTCGATCTTTTCTTCTATGGTTCCCTGGGTAACAAACTTGTGGACGAGTACATTCAGCTTCTGTCCAATCCGGAAAGCTCTATCCGTTGCTTGATTTTCTACCGCAGGATTCCACCACCTGTCAAAATGGATGACGTGAGCGGCTGCAGTGAGATTCAGCCCTACACCTCCAGCTTTTAGAGAAAGAACAAAGAAGGGAGGTCCATCTTCCTTTTGAAATTCATCCACCATATTTTTGCGATTCTTAATGGATGTTCCCCCATGTAATAGTAATCCAGATTGGCCAAATAGGTCTGCAAGGTAAGCATGCAAGGGGTCAATAATTTCGCGGAATTGTGTAAAAACCAGTACTTTTTCCTGACGGGCGGCAATTTCTTCGCATATTTCTGCCAAGCGTTTGAATTTCCCACTGTTTTCTGGAGAAAAATCTCCTTGGCCCAGATAATGGTCTGAATGATTGCAGAGCTGCTTGAAACGCTGAAGGTAAGCAAGCACAAGCCCTCTTCTTTGCATAGGGTCTTCTGTGGGTTGTTCGAGTGCGTCGGCTAACTCATTTACCAGCTTTTGGTAGAGATGGGCTTGATTTTTGGACAATGTGCAGTGGGCATTGATTTCGGTTTTATCGGGTAAATCGGATAGGATCGACCGATCTGTCTTAAGTCGTCGCAGAATGTAAGGTTGTACCAGTTTTCGCAATGGGGCGTAGGATGCCGGAACACGAGACTCAATATTTTTGATAAAGCCTTTAAACTCTGTGGTGGAACCCAGTAACCCAGGGTTAAGAAAATCAAAGAGAGACCAGAGATCTGAAACACGATTCTCAACAGGTGTTCCCGTCAAAGCGATTCTGGCTTTGGACTTCAGCAACTTCACAGCACGGGTTTGTTGGGAGCTGTGATTTTTGATGGCTTGTGCCTCATCAAGAATTACGAGATTCCATTGAAATTCCTGAAGCCATTGGAGACGGCGGGTCAACCCATAGGTGGTCAGGACAATATCACATGTTGCCAATTCCTCTGCTGGATTATTGGCAAGGGCTTCCAGATCCTCCTGGCTGGCGAGAGAAGGGTGTACAATACGGTATTTTAATTGAGGAGCAAACTTGTCTAATTCGGAAGTCCAGTTGGCTAGCAAAGATGCAGGAAGAACCAATAGAGAAATATGCCTTCCGGGCCGAGGGTGACATTCCAGTAAATGAGCAATGACCTGGACAGTTTTTCCCAATCCCATGTCATCTGCCAGACAGACTCCCAGACCAATGGATGTAGCAAAATCCAGCCATGACGCTCCAAGCTCCTGATAAGGACGTAAAGTTGCCTGCAAACCTTTCCTCTGGCTGGGTTTAGCTATAGCTCCAGGTTCTCTGAGCTTAGCAAGGGTATCGCCCAACCATTCCCCTGCGTTAATAAAATGCCATGCTTCTTCCTCACGATCTTGCCCCAAACCTCCCTCCTTCAGATTCGAGGCCCCAGCCAATAACCGCATCCCTTCTATGAAAGAAACACCATCTGAATAATCCTGGGCAAGGTCTTCCCAGTGAGAGAGTGCTTCCTTTAACCTCTTGGAGTCCACTTCGACCCACTGACCTCGAAAACGAACCAACCCCTCTTCGCCATTTCCAAGCAGTTCCTCCAAGTCCTGTCGATCGAGAGTTTCGTTATCCAAGGAGACCGAAACATCAAAATCCAACAAAGACTGTGCGGATAGCACCCCGGCATCCTTCCCTCCTAGGCTCACATTGACTTTTGCCCTGGGCCGTTTCTTCCACCAATCCGGAAGGTGTACCAGCACACCACTGGACTCTAAAGCATCTGCCTCTTTCAATAGCTGATATGCCTGCCGTGGTTGCCAAGCCAATGGCTTATAGATTTGGCCGGTATTGACCAATTCTGAAACCATGGAACTAGATTCTGCAGCTCTTTGGACGGGCCTTAGAAGTCTTGCTAGAGCGGCTTTGTTATCCTCCCCGGCATATTCCTGAAGTGCTTGCTTCAAAGGAAGATATTGCACCCGCTTACCATCGCCCGACATCTTACGGGAATATGTAGCCATGAAGGCAAAGGGTTTATCGGGATTACGTTTGTTTTCCGCCAAATGAAAACTGACTCTACCAAGCCGATGCCACAACGGAGCCCTGTCTGTAAGGAATCCACCCAAGCTTCCAGAATGAGCCATGACCTCTCTACGAACCCACTCATCCAGGACATGCCAAGTATCGGTCAACATTCTGATATCAACATATTCGGCCCCAAACATGGCCGGAAGCTCCAGCAAAAACATACCTAACTCCGCCTCTGTCGGCGGAGGTACGATATCCGGTTCCTCCGAATCGGGCAAAGTGGAATGGCATAAAGCTGAGAGGTACTTCCCGGCAAATTCCCGCCAGTACCCACAGCTTGGAGACAAAGGCTGATCTGCTTTCCAAAC
>CAYSOI010000688.1:0-2454 GCA_964432425.1 uncultured Opitutales bacterium
TCAGAATCCCGGTAGTGGCAGCTCTGCCATCCTCCACCTCATACATAGCACCGGATTTTGGCCCCTTGCTTGGGGTGTACGACATGGCTCCCAAAGTATCGTTTGCCTCAACATAGAACCGCACCGTCACGCCCGCAGCCTGCCCAGGAATCATTCCCTACCAACGTGAACCTGAACCCACCAATGCCATTGCGACCTGTTGGAAGTCACCACCATTGAGGGAGTAGTGCAAAGTGAGGGCTTCAACACCATCGGGATCCGACGCATCGACACCCACAGTCACGGCCTCGCCAGGGTCAGGAACCACAGGTGCATGTGACAATCCCCAGGTTGTCGGACCGGCGTTATCAACAAGGGTGGAGTTGGGTGCTCCGGGAGTACCAAATCGGGCTGGGCGATGAAGTTCTTTGGTCATAGGGAGCCGGTTGAAATAAAGGCGTGTATTGAGCAAGTCTGAGCCACTTAGCCAGCGGGCTCGGTACGAGATTTCATACTCGGTCCCGTTGTTGACCGACTCCCCGTTCGCTAGCGTAGTCTCAAGGTGATTGTGCATGTGTTCGGTTGACCCGGTGGCACGAAGGTGGAGAACATGGTTTCCTTGATCATCGGGATCTGGAATGATCGAGGCATACCGATGATTACCGAGCAACCGCCATGAGCTGAGATTGCCACTCTCGAAGCGACCATCATGGATCAACTGCGTCGCGGCACCGTCTGGATTCTCCACAACCGAGATGTCATCCAACAGAACTTCACCTTCCTCCAGGAGCCCGAGGATGAACTCTTTCCACTGATTATCAGGCCCAACCGAACTGGCACTGGCGACGCCCCTATACCAGTAAGTCCGCCAATTTGTGCGTTCCAATTCATCACTGGCCGCCCAGGCTCCGGGCAAGGAGTTGTCAGCATCTGGATCCGTCAGTTCCAGAGTGGAGCCATTCCCATCAGCCGCGGCAGGCCAACGGCCTCCGTCTGCGTATCGAACCCAGTCAACCGGATTGTTGGCAGCATCGCGGAGTTTTACCCTTTCTCCATTGCCATCCAAAGACCCGGAGAAAGGACCGATTATCTGGATACCGGGATGGGCGGCCAGCATTGCCGCCGGGTCTTTGGCAATCACCAGATAGCCTCCACTTTCAAGGCTTGTCCCATCCGGAAAATCAAAGTTGATCCCTTCTCCGAAATCCCAGCCCGACAGGTCCACCACCGAATCACCGCGATTGTACAACTCAATCCATTCCTCGTCCGACTTTCGGCGGGGTAAGCCACGGACTGGATTGGACCGGAGGATCGGTGGGCTGTAGCAAATCTCGTTGATGATGATCCCGGTCTCGAAGGTAAACTGATTGGCTGAACCGGGAGTTGGCCCATCCGGAAAAACCCATTGACCCGGAAAATCCAGACTCTGGCCACGAAGACGTTTCGTTACCTCCTGGCTATCCGCCACACTTTCGCCTCCCGGTGTGTAAAGGAATAGCTTGTCACCATTGGCCGCTCGGCGGCCGAGTTGTTCCTCGGTCAGCAGAAGAAACTGCCCAGGCTGAAGGGTCGCCTCCGGAAGCGAAAGACTGGAAGAAGTTACGCCATCAATGACAAGGACATATCCAGTAGTACTGACCACCGCATCCGACAAATTGACAAACTCGACAAAGAAATCGTCATCTCCCGACCCTGCCACTTCGTTCAATACCAGCGGATGTGGATGGGGCGTCCAGGTGCCGGAAAAGTTCACACTTCCAGGCGTACCACCGACTTGTAAACTTGGCACCCAATGACCACTTCTCCTGGAGATCAAACCCGGTGCCTTCTTCGCCAACGTCGCCCCGGATCCATCCGCAGCAACTGGCCACTTTCCTCCGTCTCCATAGTCGAGTCGATCCATGAGTCGATTGGCACGGCTCATCAAGTCGAGTCGATCCCCACCATTGGAAAGGAAACCCTCATACGGTCCCAAGACTGTACCGACACTACTCAGTGCTGAAAGGGAAGGGTCCTTCGCCACCACCAGATAGCTACCAGGTTCCATCACCGTACCCGCAGGAAAAGTAAACTCGACACCTCCATCAATCTGCCAATTCGAAAGATCCATGCGAATCCCCATTTGGTTATGAAACTCAATCCACTCCCCTTCCTGAGAGTCACCCGGATTGTACTGAATCTCATTGAAAACCACCGTACTGTCCGCCCAAAGTCGAAGATGACTTTGCAGTAGGAATGCGACAAAGAACCAGAGGGGAAACCTGAAGGAAAGGGAGAGCATAGTGCCAGAAGGAACACTGTTTAGGCTTTCTTACCCGCTTTGTCTCGAAAAAAGAATGAGATAAAGCAGATTAACCCGCACTCACACGTATTGCCGGTCGGAAACTTTCAGAAAAGAGGCTCAAATTATTTTCCATGGGATAAACCTAACCCAGCATAGCCGGAACCAAATCTGAAAAAGTGCTATGTTTAAAG
>CAYSOI010000689.1:0-2451 GCA_964432425.1 uncultured Opitutales bacterium
CTAGAAGAGGGAGGCGAAGGCTCAGGCAATTTACATCGAGATCCGGTGTTCTGACGTTTGGAAACTATTTTGGCTATGCCACGGCAGTAGCCTAGAAATGGCAATTACTGACAGCAACGGGGGGATCTCCCCGAAGGAGGCTGGTTTCGATACCTACTGCCTCTGGAACTTCCCTCGAACGTTACTGGAACCCATCCCTCATGCAGGACGGCGATGGCTGGAGCTTCTGGTCCCAATGCCAGGGAAAGCCGGGCAAAAAACGCGAATGGATCTACTGCTACTACTTCCCACGACCCTCCTCCAAGAAGTACAATAACAAGTACAGCCACTACGAAGTCCGCTTCGCCCGAGACAAACGCTACAAACTCTACGATGATGGTAAACTCTATGACACCATTGAGGATGGGCTGGAGAAGAAACCCATAGCTGCAGATTCAGCTAACAAAAGTGTGCAATCCGTCCGCAAGAAGCTACAAGAGGCCCTGAAATCCTATCCCAAAGCCGGACTGAAGGCCAATCGTAGGAAGAAAACAAAAGAGTAGGGAACAACTGGGGCGGTAACCAAAATCATGATTTCTCTGACCGACTCTTTTCTATACCGGGGTAGGGATTACAGCAAATTGATCCAATTGCCGTGGGAATTGTAACACTGATGACAGACAGGCTGGGCAAAAGATGTGTGGCAACCGCATAGCTTACAGCTTGAGGTAACACCTTGAAATTCTTCATGCACCCACTGATCAAGAATTGGAAACGAGTGACCCCAATCCGAACTGTGTGGCGAGATCAGGCAAATGCCGGAGCAGGGGATGTTGGTATTTGAGTAATTGCTAACTCCGGAACCGATTATTTCTGGGATGTACGAGACAATGACTGGATTTTGGTGATTCCCATGATTGGTAGGGATGGTTGCACGGTCGCCGTAAGTAATGGCGAAACGCACAAGATCATCAATCTTAGCCTGCCCGTAGTAGTCGAAAGACGCATTGTATTCTTTTCCATATAGGCCGATCGATCGCCCAGAGAGTAAATCAGTGTGCTGTTTTGGTGATCTGGAATTGAGTCGTTCCGCGATCAGCTACAGCATCAATGTTGAAATCGCAATGTGGACATGTTGTTGGAAAGATGCCCGCGACTGGCTGCTGGCATTTAGGACACGTGGGATTCAATTGGGAACTGAGCATCGGGAACGAACTTTGGGTTACCGCATAATAATTCAGTTCCTCTGACATTTTGTCAGCTTTTTCTCGAACGCCTTTATCGACCCACATTTTGCAGAAATATCAAGAGAAAGTAATATGCATCCGTAAAAATATGCGTGATTCAAGGGATATTCCTTAAAATTCCAGAACACACGTTGTGGAGAATCAGGTTAGTTTTCATACAAATTTTGTGAAGAGAGAAAGAGAGTGTCATTTTGAAAAGTTGCTGAGGCGTCTCGCCTCAGGAGAACAGCGGCGAGACGCCGCTGCTACTTTGCCCGCTCAAAATTGGTCGGATAAGGTTTTTACCAACCTGCGTTAGCCTTTGGATTCAGTCAGTTGCCCACTTACGTATTTGTGTAGAACACTTGCAATTAGAGATTGATAGGGAAGTCCTTCTTTAATCGCTTTTCTTTGAATGCCCTCCAAATCTCGAGAAGAGATTCGAATATTAATTCTTTTGTCTTTCTTTAATGTGTTTCTGGCATACGCCGAATGAACATCATTCTTGCTACTATCTAACTCAAAGTCATTCGAATTGAAATGATCAAGAATCTCTCTCTCTTCATTGTTTAACTTCATTTGCTTCCTCTTTCCATAAGATATTTCTTGGTGGCTTTGCGGCTTGGAATGATCGTCTTCATAAACACCTTTTCATCGTCCTCTACAAAAGGAACCAGGTAAATATAATCATCGATATTCACGATATACACCTGTTGATGTGGGTAATCCTCTTGGTTGGGATGTGGGATAATACCGATTAGACTGCCCGATTCAATCTGGAACAATACATCTTCAAATGTGATGTTTCGTTCCTTATGTAACTGTCGATTCTTCTCTTCACTCCAGTCATAACGCTTCATTGCTCACAAGTGAATACAGTGTGTGCCTTTTGTCAATTTAAGTTTGAGTAATATTGAGTGCATACCGGACTCGCAAGCTCACCCCTCCACGAAAAGACGCACAATGGAGGAGCGAGCCAGCGAGTCCTTAATTTGAGAAAAAACAGAGGAACATTGGTATGAAAAAGGATCAGACTCGAGAGCCTACTCTATAGAGGTTTAAGCCAGAATGCCCTGGACGACCTGGCCTTCGTCGGTCGGGCCGATGAGGCGGTTGTTGAGACCCTGGTAAGGAAAGCTGAAGCGGTGCGGGTTGAGGCCGAGAAGATGGAGGATTGTGGCCTGTAGGTCGCGTATGCCAACAGGGTTTTCGCCAATGTAGTAGCCGATGTCATCGGTCTGGCCAT
>CAYSOI010000690.1:0-2438 GCA_964432425.1 uncultured Opitutales bacterium
ACGTTGGATGATCCCGAGGCGTTCAGTGTGATTCTTGGCTATGGCAATCCGGATGTGGAGCAGCGCTTTCAGCGGATTGAATTCGGTATGGGTGCCCATGACAAAAATGGTCCTTTCTTGGGCTTTTCGAAAGCTGTTGTTATTCGTGATTTCCAATTTGAGGCCAATAGGCCATACCACGTAGTCTGGTCTTATTCAGAGGGATCCGCTATTGAAGAAGTGGTGGTTCATGTAGATGGAAGTCTCATTTCGGGGCTGCAGTATTATGAGCGAAAAGCCTCACTTGCCAACACTTCGGAGCTTGGCGTGGCGGCCATTGGGGGTCTTCCCAATACAGACTTCGATCGCCAAATCCAGCCGGCATTTAGTGGAGTCATCGATGAACTAAGAATCTACGACAGAGCCTTGAGTGCCCAAGAAGCACGCCAACTTTACCATTATGACCTACAATTTCCTGACCCGGATGACCAGAAGCAGCCGCCTGTCATTTACAGTAATATGGCGATCGTGAGTGCCGAGATTGGCCAGAGCATCGTTTTCTCTCTCAACTTTCAAAGTACGTCGCCCAGAGACATTCGTTGGTTCAAGGATGGCCAGCCCATTGGGATATTGGGATCGTCATTTACCTTGGATATCCAAGGGCCTGAGACCGCTGGTGTTTACAGTGTGATGATCACCAATGATCAAGGAACAGCGAACAAGGATGTGCTGACGGTTGTTTTGCCTTCACCGCTTGAGATCCTTACCCAAAGCGAAAGTATGCAGGTGGAACAAGGCAAACAGGTGTCGTTTGATTTTTCCTACCAAGGGTCCCCTGTTTCGGAAGTGCAATGGTTTAAAGATGGTGCTTCACTTTTGACGCAGACGGAAACTCGACTCAGCCTGGGGGCTGTTTCAAAGGCCGATGCCGGTATCTACCATTTCATCGCGACCAATGAGTCGAGTTCTGTGACTGGAGACTTCATTGTTCTGGACGTTGTCACCAACCAACCCCCCACTGCTCTGGATGTTTCCGTTGTCACGGATGCGCAGGCCGGTGTCACTTTTCAGCTTAAAGGGCAGGACCCGGAGGGAGATGGCCTTGTCTATCGTTTTTTGTCTCAACCATCAGGTGGGTTGCTGTCTACGATTGGAGACACTGTCGTCTACGTTCCGGGTGAGGGTTTCAGTGGGGTAGACTCATGGCAATATGTGGCTTTTGATGGTAACTCGGATTCTCTTCCGGGCACCATCCGCGTAGAGGTGCGACCACTGGAAGACCCAAACCAGGCGCCCGAGGTGGACTCCTCCATCTATGAAACCGAGCTCGATGGGCCTATCTTAATTAAGCTATCCGCCAATGATCCAGATGGTGATGCTCTTGAGTATATTTTCACTGAAGGTCCTTCTAATGGCGAAATTACAGGAGTACCGCCATCGCTTCTTTATACCCCGGAACCCGGGTTTGTGGGAACCGACGTTTTACAATTCAAGGTAAGCGATGGTGAGCTTACTTCGGTCGCTGCCAGGGTATCGATCATTGTCAGCCGCCCCGAGGCCAATGGTGGCAGCATGATTCTTTCCAATGTAGGGAAAGCGTTGGTGAAGGACCGGTTGGGCTTGCCAGCTGATTCCTCTCACCGAGTGGCTGTGTTCGACCTCGATGAGAGGCGCATTTCCAGATCGGTGACATTGTTGGGTGGCGGTATTTTTTCTGCCGGAACCGTGATATTGGATGAAGGTGAGGGCAGCGTCCGATTGCTTCTCGGAGCTTGGTCTGAGAAGGATCCCGCCGTCGTGGGTTTTTCGGAACCTTTTGAAATCATTCTTGGCGGCGATGGTGTTCCTCCAAGGCTGCCAGGATCACTTCCTGTAGAGTTTTCCGGTATCCGGATTCCTTCATCTGAAGCCGCAACCATTGTTGCGCATCCGAGCAGCCAGGTTTTGGTGGAGGGAGTCGATTTACAATTAGATGTGCAGGTGCAGGAAACAGGAGGGGTCACTTTTCAATGGCTTCACGATGGAGTGCCGTTAGCCGGCCAACAATCGTCCTCATTGCAAATCCGCAGAATCCAATTAGGACAGGCGGGTGGCTATCATTGCGAAGTTCGCATGGGGGCGAACGTGGTTTCCTCAGAAGTCGCCCGCATTCAAGTGGTTCCTCAACCTGGATTTCAAGTCGTTGGTCTTGGCGCTAAGTTGCGTATTCACCTGGTTCCCAACTCAACCGCTGATGTATACGCAACCGTAGATTTCAAGAATTGGACCTTCGAACGCACCTTGAGCGGATCATCGGGTGCCTTTTATGATTTGCCTGTGGAGGGCTTTCGCAAAGTGGAATCCCGATTTTATTCGGTGGTTTACACCCTTCAGCCCTGAAGGCCTCTACAAACTCGAGATCCAGGCTTTGCTGTGCAGCATGGGGTCACTTGTTTTGCGACCCTGGTAGTTCAAATGCG
>CAYSOI010000691.1:0-2426 GCA_964432425.1 uncultured Opitutales bacterium
GTGTTGCCCAATCACTACAAAATTGGTCTGAGCAAGAAGAAGTAGGCATTGCCTTCACTCAATGGTTTGCGGCCTACGAACGGCATCCATATACAGAGCCTGTCGTATGCTCAGCCTATGTGGAGCATTTACCAGATGTACAAACTCTTGAAGCCATGGGGTTAAGACAAGTTTGGGAGGGCGGCAAGGTTTGGTTACATGTCCCGAAAGAGAATGGTCTATTTCTTGAAACTCAGAAGTGTGGAGAACTGACGCTTGCTACTGACGGTCAAATTTATATCGACCTGAAAAACACAGGTCTACGTGGACCAGAAGCCGCACAAGCATTGAGAGAGTGGAAAGGCTTCTGTCGCAATGAAGTATGACACCTATAGTGCTTATGACCCAAGGGCGACTTCACAATCCCTACCGACCTTCCTGACAATCTGGCCCACTCTATCTCGCTATCATGAGGATTTGGTTCTGGTTGGAGGATTAGTTCCAACTTGCATCTGCAAACATCCCGCAAAGAGCCATGAGCTACCACGCCCAGCAACACTGGATGTTGATCTCGGCATTGCACTGGGAACATCCGCAGGACAATACAGTACGGTATGTTCTGACTTGAGTAGGCTGGGGTTCAAAGCGGATAAGGAGAACAATACTCGATTTGTTAAGGAGGTGAACGGATTGGAAATGTATGTCGACTTTCTTGTCGAAGATGGAAACGCATCTGAAGGAGTCCGTATGGTCGATGATGTTCAGGCAAGCGTAATGCCAGGTGTTGGACGAACGTTGGAAACTGCACGAAGTATTCCCATGGAGGGAAAAGATTTATATGAATCGAAACAGCAGACCTTAGCCAGAGTTTGCGAAGTGGGACCATTTTTGGCACTGAAGCTCCGGGCATTCAAGTTTCGCCAACATCCCAAAGATGCTTTTGATATTCTGTATACTGTAAAACACTACGACCAAGGTCCGGAGGCCGCCATTGCCGCATTTTCCGGTGAAGTAAAGTTGGGGAACCCAGCATGCCCAGATGCAATCGATACCTTGAAGAAAGACTTTGAAGAGGAGGATTCATCAGGCCCCATGAGAGCAGCTCATTTCGTACTTTGAGAATTTTCAAGGACAGAAAGCGAGGAAGTCCAACTGCGTAGAACCATGATCCGTCAAGACATGGTAGATGTAGTGAAAGCTATGCTCAATGCGATTGATTTATGAGCACTGCCTGTGCCTGCGACTGGTCAAATATCTCTTCAGAAACTGTATAGCTGTTGATTCCAGCGATGCAGGGATATGCACACCCAAATGGTTTGTTGAAATCATTATGTCCAACTAAGTCGCCTTCTTCCAATCTTTGGCTCTTCCTCAGAATTTTTCATAAGATTCAGCTGACTTCGGCGGTATTGGCTATAACAGACAGCATATGAACAGGTTTTTGAGTTTAAGCATTTTGGCCCTAGCGGCATTCAACGCTTTGCAGGCTGAAGTTCCGAAGCCGACGATGCCTGCGAAGCATCGGGTGGTATTGGAATCGCATTGTTTTCAATGTCACAATGAGAAAAAGCAGAAGGGAAAGGTGCGGTTGGATGATTTGCCGCTGGAGATCACGGATATTGTGACGGCGGAGAGATGGCAGAAGGTGTTGAATGTGCTCAATTCCAATGAAATGCCGCCGGAGGATGAGGAACCGTTGCCGCCAGAGTTGAAGGTGGATCTGCTGGATGATCTTTCTAATCGGATGGTGGATGCACGGAAGTTGCTCAGTGATCAGGGTGGAGCAATCACGATGCGGCGGTTGAATCGTCGGGAGTACAAGAATACGCTTAGGGATTTACTGGGTGTGCAAATCAATGTGTCGGAACTCCCCAGTGATCAGGGCACAGGTGGATTTGATACTGCGGGGCAAAACCTGTTTATGTCGGCGACGCAGATTGAGCAATACCAGTCGTTGGGACGGGAGGCTCTGGAGGAAGCGTTTGCTTTACAAGCGGCTGCGGGAGAAGAGCAGTCGTTTCGATATGAACCTGAGGAGTCGAACGAGCGGTTTAGGGAAAAAGTAGAGGGCAAACGCGATGCTTTGGTTCGGGCGAAGAAGTGGAAGAAGGCGGTCGAGGCAGCGGCGGCGAGGCCGGAGAATGCGGAGATTGTGGCCAAGCTTCGCCAGGTGCACCCAAAGGAAGACAAGTTTCGCCGAGAATGGAAGCAAATCCCAGGTGCTCCGGCCCCGGAGGAGTTTGGTTTCAACACAGTGGAAAACAATGCGGACAAGGCCAATCGGGCGTTGGGATATCAAGAGAAAATGGGCACAGGCTACATGCGTCCCTATGATGAGTATCTGCTGGGTCTGCCTCATCAGGACAAAGGTGCCTGGCTATCGGTCATGGGTGGAGTGAACAGCCACTTGCAACTCTTTGTGCCATGGAAATGGAACGAAACTCTGC
>CAYSOI010000692.1:0-2422 GCA_964432425.1 uncultured Opitutales bacterium
CGAATGGCAGGGAGAGCCGCCGTTGTTTCGGAATCTTCGTTGGGTGGAATAATTTGAGTTGATTGGACGAATAGGTCCTATAGGGCATATAGGACTTATCCACATTCAACCCACATCCCCTTATCATGAAACTGACCCCTTACCTCTCCTTCCTCCTGCTTCTTGCCTACACCGGTTGCCAGACTGCAGATAATGAAAAAGTCAGCGGTTCGATTAACTTGCCGAAGATCAACATTGAGCCATTACCGCAATGGGTGACAGCAGAGAGTCCGGAGTCTCCGCAAAATGGTCGTCAAATTCGGATTGAAACGAAGTTCATTGAAGTCGAATACACTCCCTCTGAAGACGCCGAGCAGCCTGCAATCTATTTGAAGAATGTGGCGGCTGACGAGTCGTTGAAGAAACTTCAAATGCAAGAGTCATCCGACATTCTTTCCGCACCAACTGTTACCGCATTGGAAGATCAGCTGGCGAACATCAAAATAACTCAAGAACTCAGATACCCTAGGCTTTCAGACGGGAACATCGTGTTCAACAGTGTAGATGTCGGAGTCAGTTGCCACTTAAAGGTCACCGCTGGAGATGATCCCGAGACTCTGAATCTCCAACTGCTGGCCGATGTCAGTCAATTGGAAGGATTTCAGGAAATCATGGAGGGCAAATTCCAAGTTCCCGTATTCTCCAAACGCCGGATTGATACGCAGCTCACACTGAAGTCCGGGCAAACAGCTTTGGTCGGCGGTCTGGTGACGGACAAGAAACTCGATATCGTCGATAAACTCCCTCTACTTGGTGACATCCCGGTCCTTGGTGAACTTTTCCAACGCACAGGGACCGAATCCACAAAGCGTGAGCTGATCGTCATGGTGACACCCACGATCATTGAGAGCACAGGTGGAAGTAATTAAGCAGGAATGCTGACGAGGCATAATCCAGTTTACAAATTCCCTTCGAATCTCCTATTCCTTACCTGCAACGGATTTAAACCTCTCAAGCTTTTCATTCACTTAACCACGAAGAAATATCACATGCAAAAGAAACCCACCCACTCCCATCTGACTTCCCGTCGTTCTGTCCTTCAGGGGGCATCTGCTCTGGCTTTGCCAACTTTCCTGCCTCGTAGTGTTTTCGGGGCCAACGAAAAGAAAATCAACATCGCCTGGGTCGGATTCGGCAACATGGGCTGGGGAGATTTGAATGCCTGTGCCGGTGGCAACAATGTGGTGGCTCTTTGTGATTGTAATCCAGGTGCCTGGGGACGTGCGAAGAAGAAGTTCCCGGAAGCGAAGTTTTACAAGAATTTCATGCAAATGCTGGAGGAAATGGGAGACCAGATTGACGTGGTTGGCGTTGGTACTCCGGACCATACCCACTTTGCTATCACCTATGCAGCCATGAAGATGGGCAAACACGTTTTCGTGGAAAAACCATTGGTGCACTCCCTCTGGGAAGCCCGTACTCTGCAAGCTCTGGCCAAGGAAAAAGGAGTCGTTACCCAAATGGGCAACCAGGGTCACGCTTTTGAGGGAGCCTATCTTGTCAAGGAATGGTACGAAGCTGGAATCATTGGCGAAGTGAAGGAAGTTCTGACCTGGACCGATCGTCCAGCTCGTGGTTGGGGCTTCAACGGTAAAGTCCGTTCCGAGTATCCTAAAGCTGAGCCTTTTCCAGAAGGTATGGATTGGGACATGTGGCTCGGACCTGTTCAGGATGATGTGCCTCACAGCCGTTCACTTCACCCAACCACCTGGCGTCCTTGGTGGGCGTTTGGTTGTGGCGGACTGGGAGACATCGGTTGCCACACCATCGACACCGCCTACTGGGCTCTTGGACTCGGTGCTCCAGATCGTGTCGAAGTCGACATGGCGGAAGATGCCAACGACATACACACTCCAAATGGCTCCATCGTGACCTACAAATTCCCTGCCCGTTGCAAGAAACCTGCAGTCGATGTAAAATGGTATGAAGGTCCACGGATGCCCAAAGCTCCTAAAGGCTACGACTACGAAATCAAAGGTCACGGCGGCTTCATCATGGTCGGCGAAAAAGGCGGAATCTGCCACGACGGCATGCGTCCAAACAGCCCACGTCTTTACCCGCAAGCCAAATGGGAAGAGTACCGCAAGGATCCAGCCAAACGCGTTCCCAAGACCCTTGAACGGGTCGGCGGCATCCACAGAGATTTCATCAACTGTATCCGCAACGGCGGTACCACCTGCTCCGACTTCAGCTACAGTGGCCCACTCACCGAATCCATCCTTCTCGGAACCCTCGCCATCCGTACCGGCAAAGGTCTCGAATGGGACTCTGAGAATCTGAAGATCAAAGGCAACAAGGCCGCCGACGCACTTGTCGAAATCGAAGCCCGCAAAGGCTGGCGAACCTCCGACCTTGCGTAACGGTTTTCTGTTTAACCACAGAT
>CAYSOI010000693.1:0-2420 GCA_964432425.1 uncultured Opitutales bacterium
ACCTGGAAGGCATGTTGCCCGAAGATGGCCGTTCCCATGAATTTGACAATGTGGGCGAAGCTCTCGGCATCTCCATGACGCATTTGCAGATCTATCTCGAAGCGGCCGGAAAAGTCTTTGATGCCGTCATTAGAAACAGTGCTGTCTCCGGTGAACCCAAAGTCCTGACAGGCGGTTTTCGGGAAGATAGCGTCAAGCAGGCTAAAGGCAAAAGCATGAAGGTCCTGGACGATGGAGCAGTAGTTCGATTCAGCGGGGGAGGTTATCCATCTGGATTGCTCCGTACAACAGGCGTTTCCAAGGCCGGTTTTTACAAAGTACGGATCACCGGATATGCCTATCAATCGGATAAGCCCATCACCGTCTCTGTACGTGGAGAATCCTACCAGCAAGGCTCCGCCAAACCCATTTATGGCTACTTCTCCTTTCCTCCGGGAAAACCCACCACCATCGAATTCGAGCAATGGATCGAAAACCGCTACATGCTCGTGGTCGAACCCGAAGGCATCTACAAGCCCAGAAATGTAAAGCTTGCCGAGTACGATGGTCCAGGTTTCGCTTTCCTGAACTCCGAGCAGGAAGGCCCATTGGTCGAAAAATTCCCAAGTGAAGGCTACAACTTGATTTTCCAGGAATTGAAACGAACTGAAATTCCACCCAGAAACCCAAGGGATCGTACCAAATCCTGGTACAAACCGAAATTCAAGATTGAGTCCGAGGACGAAGTTGCCGATGCGACAAAGGCCATAAATCGACTAGCCGCCTATGCTTTCCGCCGGGCTGCGACTCCAGAAGAAATCGCTCCTTACATCCAACTCTTTTCCAAAGAAAGAGCCAACGGCGAAGACTTTCAATCCGCTCTTCGCACAGTGTTTTCCGCGCTGTTTTCCTCTCCCAATTTCCTCTATCTCAATGAACCGGGCCAACAACTCGACGACTTCGCTCTCGCCAATCGTCTTTCCTACTTCCTGAATCGCACGACTCCTTCCAAGGGACTTCTATCCCTGGCCTTCCAGAAGCAACTCACCACCAACCCTGCCGCCCTCCAGCAACAGACCGAAGTGCTGCTCAAGGATGAGAAGTTCAGCCGTTTCGTAACCGATTTTACAGAATCCTGGCTCAACTTACGGGAAATGGACTTCACCGCTCCCGACCGCCAACTCTTCCCCGAATTCGACCAGTATCTCCACCGCTCCATGCCCATGGAGACCGAAGCTTATCTTCGGGAAATCATCCAAAAGAATCTGCCTGTCACCACCCTCGTGAAGTCCGACTTTGCCATGCTCAACGAACGATTGGCCAAGCATTACGGCATTGACGGAGTTGCTGGGCCTGACATCCGCAAAGTGGCCCTACCTGCTGGAAGTGAACGCGGAGGATTCCTCAGCCAGGGCAGCATTTTGAAAGTTTCCGCCAATGGCACCAATACATCGCCGGTCGTGCGTGGAGTCTGGGTCATGGAACGCATCCTCGCCGAACCTCCAGCCCCGCCACCTCCCGGAGTTCCTGGCGTCGAACCCGACATCCGTGGTGCCGAAACCCTCCGCCAACTCCTCGACAAACACCGCGACTCCCCATCCTGTAACTCCTGCCACACCAAGATCGATCCTCCCGGCTTCGCCCTCGAAATCTTCAATCCTATCGGCGGAACTCGCGATTACTACCGTTCCCTCGATCCCAAAGCTCCACGAATCAAGCAAATGGTCATGGGAAGAAACGTGAACTACAAGAAAGGACCCGATGTTGATGCCTCCGGAGCCTTCCCCGACGGCACTCCATTCGCAAATTTCCAGGACTTCCGCGACCATCTCGCCAAAGATCCCAATCGACTGGCCCGGGCCCTCACCAAAAAACTTCTCACCTTCGCCTCCGGTCGCGAACTCGGCTTCTCCGACCGGGCCGAAGTCGAACGCATTGTCCAGGAATCCGCCAAATCCGGCCACGGCATCCGAAATCTCCTCCACCTCGTAGTCCAATCCCCCATCTTCAAGTCGCCCTGATTTTGATAGACAATCCGACAATCCGACAATGGGACAATGGGACAATGAGAAGAGGAGAATTTTGACAGCCTGTCCGATTGTCTCATTGTCTGAACTAATGGAATATTAATTTACTCTCCACTCTCTACTCCCTACTCTCCACTTCCCAATGAACCTTTCCACCACCACTCCTCTCGACCGCCGTACCTTCCTCCGCGGAGCAGGAACCTCCATCGCCCTCCCATTCCTGTCGGCCATGACGCCAGCCTTTGCTACGGCCAAGTCCAACCCCAAGAACCTCGTCTGCATTGGCAACCTTCTCGGTTTCTACCAGCCTGCCTTCTTTCCCAAGACTCCGGGAAAGAACTATGAGATGACCCAACTCCTCAAGCCTCTGGAGCCGCATCGTAAGGACTTTACTCTCTTTTCTGGACTCGATCA
>CAYSOI010000694.1:0-2408 GCA_964432425.1 uncultured Opitutales bacterium
TGGATTGATCACTGACAAAATCCAAGAGACTGCGACCTTTGCGAATCTCGGCGACCTTTGCCTCGATTTGCTGGGGGTTTCCCTGAAGAAAAAGTTGTGTGTAGAGTTTTCGAGGACTTCTTTCCGGAGGAATCGGTGCCCCACTTCGAGTAAAGCTCATGGTGCGGTTTTCCCCAACAGCCAAACTCAGGGAAGCAAAACGGGTTTCATTGCCAATGGATTCGGCAGCCAGTTGGTCGAGAGAAATGCCATTGCGAAATCCTCCGCGGCCAGGATGCGGTGTCCCGGTGAGGAAACATTTGTCCGCAGCATGTCCACCATCGACTCCTGGCAAACTCACGCCGGAAAAGAGCGTCATGTCTTTCAGGTGATCAGACAGAAAATTGAGATACGGTGTGGTATCATAATCTTTTCCTGCTTTTTCCGGGAAGAAGAACTGTGGCATGATCCCCTGATTGGTCTGAATGCACACCATTCGGCGAGGTGGTTTTCCGTCAGCACCTTTGGCAAAAGCTGGGGTCATGGCACCGAGCATCGGCAAGGCCATGGAGACTCCGGCTCCCCGTAAAAGGTGACGTCGACTGAGAGAGGATTGGGTGGAGACAAAGACGTTTTTCATGATGAAGTTTTTACTAGATAAAAGTGTAGTTCTCAGGATGGGGCAATCAGACTTTTGAGGAATATAGCATCTCTCATAATAAGTTTCCGAAACTCATTCATGCTTAACTGGAGGGGCGGTTTCCTAACCGCCCCTCCGATTACTCCATCATCCAATTGTAAATGCATTTGCTGGTTATAATATCAGCGGTTGAGGATTCTAGGAATCCTTCTGCCAATGAGCATCAAACTGTTCACGAAGTTGTTGAAGGAGTTTCTGATGTTCTGCTTTGGGAACCAGGTTTTCATTCTCCCCCGGATCGGTTTGATGATGATAGAGTTCTTCCGCCAGAGTTTCTTCGCCCTTCGTCCAACGAGTGTAGCGATAATTGTAAGTTCGCAGGGTCCTGCCCAAGGCCTTACCTGGACTTGCCTGGCTGAAGGCGGCAGATTTTCCTGGCAAACAGGGCTGGTCCAAAAGTTTGGCAAAGCTTTGACCTTCTAGACTGGATGGTATGTTGAGCCCTGCCAACTCGCAGAGAGTTGGGTAGATATCGAGCATTTCCACTACACCTTTGGAATGACTACCGGTTTGAGCCTGTCCTGGGGCGGATACAATCAAAGTGGAGCGTGTCGCTTCTTCGAAATTGGTGTACTTGTTCCAGGTTCCATGTTCGCCGAAGTGATAACCATGATCACTCCAAACGACAACAATCGTACGGTCCGCAATTCCCAATGTATCCAACTCCTTCAAGACCCGACCGATCTGGGTATCTACATAGCTGACGGATGCGTAGTAGCCACGAAGGAGTTCCAACTGTTTGGCCTCAGGAATGTTGCCTGAGCGGGAGATGTCGGTATAGGATCTGGATTCTGCTGAATTGTAATGAGCAAAGGAAGGGACATTCTTTGGCAAGGAACGGTTTGCTGGTAATTGGAAGCTGGATTTGGGGTGTTTTTCAAAATATTTCCTCGGGGCAACAAATGGAAGGTGTGGCCGGAAAAAACCGGGAGCGAGGAAGAAGGGTCGGGACTTGTTTTTGCGAAGGGATTCGATGACGGCAGTGGCCACCTGACCATCAAACAACACCTCATCGGACACATCTGGATCTTCCCAGGAGGACGCTTTGGCCCATTTGTCATTTCGACCTTTCTGATAGCCCCACCAATCCTGCGGCTTGTGCGTCGCCCGTATAGTTTTCTGAAGTTCCAAAGTCACCGGTTTCCCATAGATCGGGTATCCGAACTCAGCTTTGGGCAGGAACTTCCGGGTACTCCAGGATTGCGGATCCTGCACATGATACACCTTGCCAAATGCACGTGTAAACCAGCCGTTGTTCTTAAAGTGTTGAGGCAGCGGAACATGTTCCGAGAGTCTTTTCCGAAAGGAACCATCTCGATTTCCCCGAACTCCCGTGGTCTTCACCCGAAGACCTGTCAGAATGGAAGTTCTTGACGGATGGCAGGAAGCGACCTGGCAGTAGGCATTCGTGAAAACTGTTCCCCGCCGAGCCAATGCATCGAGATGGGGAGTGATGGCCAACTTATCTCCATAACATCCCAACGCAGGCCGCAAATCATCCACACCAATGAATAGTACGTTTGGCTTTTGTGGAGTTTCGGAGTGAACAATCGAGAAGAGCCCGAAAAAGAACACCGGAAGCCAGCACTTCTTCCAAGAGGATTGCGAAGGTCGAATGGGGTTAGCCATTGATCACATCACTGTATCTCGGTTTTGTGCAAAACTTCCCCAAGGTCGTCGAACCAGGTAAAGGTGAGTGTCTCTTCAGCAACTCCAACCTGAAGGAAAC
>CAYSOI010000695.1:0-2392 GCA_964432425.1 uncultured Opitutales bacterium
TTGCGTGAAAGAAGCGGAGCGAGGCACGAGCGGAGCGTTCACGCAACAAATTATTAGATAATTTTGAGATATTCTTCGCCAACTTAGCCAAGTCAAGGAATTTTCTGGAAATGTCTTGCCGAAACTAACTAGCTATTACTCAATTACGGGGAATATCCAGATTTAGATATCATGCAAAACTTGTCAAAAGATGGCCTGCTCCGTTATCAATCCGTCCTCAAAGGAAAGGGGGTTCTGGGGCAATCGATACCGCACTATGTCAAATGGGTGCGTTATTTTATAGATTTCATGGGAAAGTATGGGAACGGGGCCGCACCACTGGAATGTGTAGACAGTTTTTTGGGAAAGTTGGCCAGCAAAGGGCAATCCGCTGGTTTACAAGAGCAGGCACGCCATGCAGTAGGGATCTACCTTGGGCAGGAGTCCGTTGGCATTCCAACCTCGCCGGTGCAGGAAAGGTTGCCAGACATTTCCCCAGCCCAAGGGGGAACCTTACGACAGGATCCAGGCGAGCCTGGAGGGGGGAGGAGTTCCCGAGCTGGATGGGAAGCACTGGAACAATCCCTGGTGGCCGAGGTCAAGCGGCGAAACTATTCGCCGAAGACTGCCTCTACATACCGGTCGTGGGTGCAGCGTTTCGGGCAATATACACATTTTAAGGCCGTGGAGGAAGTTTCGGATGAAGATGTGAAAAATTTCCTGACGGACTTAGCTTTGGAGAGGCATGTGGTGGCTTCTACCCAAAACCAGGCGTTCAATGCGTTGTTGTTTTTGTTCCGGCACATCCTCCAGCGGGACTACAACCTGAAGGACCGGGTGGTCCGTGCGAAGCAGACCAAGTATATACCGACGGTCTTGACGAAAGCCGAAATGGATTCCGTACTTGGGGGTCTGGGCTTTCCATTCAATTTGGTTGCATCGATGCTGTATGGCTGTGGCCTGAGGCTCTCCGAATGTTTGGAGCTGAGGATGAACAGCCTGGATTTCGAAGGGGGTTTGGTCATCGTGCATGATGGCAAAGGGAAGAAGGACCGCTCCGTACCGTTGCCCCAAAAGTTGAAGCCCGAGTTGGAGCGGCAGTCGGAGCGTGTGGCCAAACTACTGGAGAGGGACCTGGGGAACCCGGACTTTGGGGGGGTATTCATGCCGGAAACGTTGGGATCCCGACGTGCCCAGCAGGAGGCAAAGGATTTCCAGTGGCAATGGTTGTTCCCGGCCAAGGAGTTGACCCTGGTTCCCGTCGAGGGAGTTTTTAGGAGATACCACAATTACCCGCAAAACCTGGGCAAAGCGATCAAGTCCGCGGTCAGGAAGGCCAATATTCCCAAGCGGGTGACGGCGCATACTTTCCGGCATACCTTTGCCAGCCACCTGCTCTCAGCCCATGTCGACTTACGGACAATACAGGAATTGTTGGGGCACTCCGACATCCGGACGACCATGATTTACACCCACACCGTCCAGAGCCGTACTCAAAAGGAAAAGGTCAGCCCGTTGGATTTGGAGTTGTGAAGTAGGGACGGGCCCAGGAGGGGGCAGCAACTGTGTTTCTATATTCATGGGGTATCGTTCGTTCCTCACTTAACCCCATGCTAATGGCTGTAATCCCTTCGGGATGTTTAGGGATCTATGTTTCGGTAAGAACGGCACACATAGTGCCTATATCTTGATCAATTGGTCTGAAAAGCACGATAAATCGTGAACTCCAACGGAAGCGATATAATCAGTCCCTTTTCGATATGGTATCACATTCCTTTGCCTCGGTTTTGAACGGGGAGAGTTCAGTTGGGTGAGAAGGGCTGAGCTGAGAAGGTGGTTTACTTTTCAATCTTCACCCAGGCTTCCTTCTGCCAGCTTTCGAGGATGGCGTCGCAGAGGGCGACTTCGCGGTGGCCGTCGGCGAAGGTGGCGTAGTGTTGGGTGGGGTCTGCGTAAGTGCCGTTGGCGATGGAGTCGTAGAAGGCACGGAAGGACATTTTGTGGGAGTCGGGGAAGCCTTCGGCGTGGCCACCGGGGGAGTCGGTAAAGTGTTGGGTGTTGGGGTGGTTGAGGCTGGGATCTTTGAAGAGGATTTCGTTGGCTTTTTCACGGTAACCACGCCAGATCTGGTTGGGTTCTTCGCTGTTCCATTGGAGAGCTCCGCCGGAGCCGGCGATTTCATAGCGAAGGCAGTTTTTGCGACCGGGAGTTGCCTGGGATACGAATAAGGCTCCGCGGACTCCACCTTCGAGGCGCAGCAGGACGGTTCCGTAGTCGTCGGTGGTGATGTTGATCGGTTCGGAGGCATTCTGGTCGTCGGTCTTGCCAGTAAAGGTCTGGACTTCACCTAGGGGGCGTTTGCGGGTGGGATGGAGGACGCGTAGGTCGGCAAAGACTTCTTCGACCTTGAGGC
>CAYSOI010000696.1:0-2385 GCA_964432425.1 uncultured Opitutales bacterium
CCCGAACTGAAGCAGAAAGTCGACCAACTCGCCACGGAGCTACAACAGTTTAAAGCCACCTTGTAGGATCGTGGCACATGCTTCCAGCTTGCGGTTTGGGGAGTAGGTGGGATTCGCAAGCTGGAAGCATGCGCCACTTTATTGCTCTACACTCTTTCCTTGAATTGACTTTATCGTGAGAGTCATTTTGGCCTTATCTTCATGAGTACTTTTGTCCTGCGTCTTTGGTTGGTATTGTTGCTTTCTTATGTGTCATTGCAGGGGCGATCTCCCAACGTGATCTTCATCATGGCGGATGATTTGGGGTATGGGGATTTCAGTTGTTATGGGGCTACGAAGGTGAAGACGCCCTATTGTGATCGAGTGGCCAGGGAGGGAATGATGTTTACAGATGCGCATTCCCCTTCAGCGGTCTGTACTCCAACCCGGTACTCGGTATTGACGGGGCGATATTGCTGGCGGACTTGGCTGAAGAATTGGGTATTGATGTACAATCATCCCTTGTTGGTGGAGCAGGATCGGCTGACGATGGGGAAGATGTTTCAAGAGAACGGATACTACACGGGATGCATTGGGAAATGGCATTTGGGCTGGGGCAATGAGCCCAACATTGCCTTCAATGGTGAAGTTAAGCCGGGACCACTGGAGGTGGGGTTTGATACCTTCTTTGGAGTCCCATTCAGTCACAATAGTCCCAAGCCCCAACAGGTGTACATGAGAGATCGCCGGATTATCGGCCTGAACCATGGAGAAGACTATCGGGACAAGGAGGTGATGAAGCGAACTGTTCGTAGCCTGGAAGACACGGCGACGGACATTTCCAAACAGGCGGTTTCCTTTATTGAGGAGAATAAAGATCGGCCTTTCTTTTTGTATTATCCCACCACCAATATTCATTTTCCCATAACGCCGCATGAACGGTTCAAAGGTGCGACGGAAGCTGGGGTTTATGGGGACTTTGTGGCGGAGTTTGACTGGGCCGTCGGGGAGGTCTTGAACACACTGGACCGTTTGGACCTTACCCAAAACACCATCCTCATTGTTACCAGTGACAATGGAGCCCGGCCCATGTCTGGCATGAATGGCCATGAATGCAATGGACCCTGGAGAGGCACCAAACGGACCATCTACGAAGCGGGGCACCGAGTGCCGTTGGTCGTTCGTTGGCCAGGAAAAGTTCGACCCGGAAGCACTTCCGACGAGACGGTGACTCTGCTCGACTTCATGCGGACATTTGCAACGATGCTGGGTCACAAGTTGCCGTGTGATGCTGGCGAAGACAGCTACGACATCACTTCCGTTCTTCTGAGAAAACCGCATGACCAACCGCTCCGGGAAGCAACCGTTCACCATTCCGTCAATGGAACATTCGCCATACGTCAGGGAAATTGGAAGCTGATCGAAGGAGCAGGGGATGGAGACTATGAACTCCCGAACAAAGTCTGGCGGAAAAACATCATCCAACCAGGCTTTCCGGAACGAGACCCAACAACTGGAGGCTTTCTGCCTCTCATGTACAATCTGCAAAAAGATCCTCAGAACAAGGCTGATGCCTACCAACTGTACAACTTAAAGGAAGATCCTAAGGAAGCAAAGGATGTGGCCGCAGATCATCCTGAAGTCGTGGCTCGGATGAAGGACTTATTGAATCAATATCGTGACACTGGAAGAAGCGTAAAGTGAGTCTCCAATTGGGCAATTTCTGGTTTTGGAGTCATCTAATAAGATCTCTCAATCCCTTCTTGCGAACATCGCCATGAAATCCATCTCTCGTCGTACGTTTCTCACTTCCTCTGCCGCCGCCGTTTCGGCCCCATTTATTTCCAGACTTTCTGCCAAACCCTCCTCTATGCTGACTCTGGGGTTTATCGGGGTTGGTGGCCATGGTCACGGACATAATTTGCGATCCTTTCTGAGGGAAAAGAGTTGTCGGGCAGTTGCGGCTTGTGATGTGTTCAAGAGCCGGGTGGACAGGGCTAAAAATACCATCAACCAAGCCTACGGAAACAACGGTTGCCAAGGTTATGGGGATTTTCGTGAGTTGCTGGCCCGGAAGGACATTGATGCGGTTGTTATATCGACTCCAGATCACTGGCATGTTCCCATTTCCATGGCGGCACTGGAAGCCGGGAAGGATGTCTTTTGCGAAAAACCTACTCTCACCATTGCGGAGGGGCGGGAGTTGGTGAAGGCGGTGAACAAGCACAACGCTATATTTCAAACGGGTTTGGAAGACCGTTCTTTGCAACCTTATCATTTGCTTTGTGAAGCCGTTCGGAACGGGATGATTGGAGAGTTGAAGCACATAGATGTCGAGTTGCCGGTTCACTCCAAAGTGTACAAAGAGGTGAAGCAAAAGCCTCCTTCGGAGCTGGACTGGAATAT
>CAYSOI010000697.1:0-2376 GCA_964432425.1 uncultured Opitutales bacterium
GGATTCAAGATGTGCTGTACGCTCCATTGCAGGCCATTTTTACTGGCTGGGTTGCCACAGGAGACCCAATAAGTACCGGCTTTGATCGTCGGGATGACGGCATTGCCCGCCGTGTCCGTAGTGACTCTTTTGTGGATGATGCTAGTGGCAAGGGATTGTTGAATCTGAGCCAACTGGTTTGCTGAAATATTAGGATCCTTTAAATGAAAGCCCCACTTGGAGACATTAGGCTGCTTCTCTGTGATGTAGATTTCCGTATTAGGAAGTGGGATTTGTCGACCACCGGCAACAATGTAGAGGGCAATGGTGAGGTTGGCTTGTTGGCCTGCGGTAGGATTCACCAACGGATTGTCGGGGGAGATTTCCGTTACGGCAGGTGCAACCGCAGGAGCTGTCGTCGCTGGAAGGGCTGTTGTAGGAGGAGCAGGAGCAAATCCGGTCGCAACGGAAGTGGCGGCAGCCACGGCAGGATCTGTCGGAGGAAAGGAAGGTGGAGGAGGTGCAGCGGGAACAGTATTGGTTGGAAGGGTTGGTGTGGGAGGCACTGGAGTTGTTGCCGCAATAGGTGGAGCTGGGGTAAATGTGGGTTGAGGGGCCGGGGCGGCAGCCGCACTGGCTTGCATTTGACCAATGGTTTCGTTGGCGGCGTTCAGCTTCTCTTGCAATTCGGTCTTCTCTTGCTCCAGTACTGCATTGGTATCGATGTAAAAGTTCACCTCGTCGGTTTGAGCCGTCACCTTCTTTGTCATATCATCAAGGGAAGTCTGCAACGTGGTGATCTGCGTTTGGGTGGTTTCGGCTTCTGCCTTCAGGGTCTCGACTTCTTTCTCCAGATCCTTCTTCTCTTTTTGGAGTGTTTTGTTCTCGTCGGTGAGTTTAGTATTGGCTTCTTCCAGTTCGGCGCTTCCGCAACCACCAATTAGGAGAGCACAGGTGAGGAGTATCCAGAGGGCTTTGAGGTCTTTTTTCATGGCAAGTTCGAGTATTCCCTGTATCTCACTTTGGGATTAGTCTTAGGCAAGGTTAAAATGCAATAGACAGAAAAACAACCTTGCGGTAAATCCCATATTCTTACCCTACAGGTATTTAATATGAAAGGAACTACTCAGATTTTATTGGTATGGGCATGTACCTTGGGGCTTGCCTTTTATATTGGATGGCAGAATGGGAGAAAAAGTGGGCAGGCTGCTCAAAGTCCGGTCAAAGAGGAACAAACCCAAATGCATGCGGATCCTGCGAAAAGAACGCAGGTACAGGTAAAATCGAACACAACTAACTATGCCTACGTGCCTTCTCAGAGTCAGAAGGTGAATGATCAGTTTTATTCCCGAGACTCAAGAGGAGCCCACATCAACCTCTTGCAGCAGATGAAGACTGGTGACCCTGTGATGAGAGCCAATGCCTTTTCCACGGCTCTTCAGAATTTGACCGAGGAAAACTTACCTGAGGTTCTGGAAGCTTTTGATACGTTACCCAAAGGGTTTACCCGCTACAACGAACTCAGAATGCTTCTCCATGCCTGGGCAAAGATGGATCCGGAGGCCGCGATCGGATATGCCTCCAACCTGAGCCGCCAGGAAAGAAGATTTGGGAAGATGGCCGCCTTGTCCAGTTGGGCCAGTGCGGATTCCGAGGCCGCTCTTGCATGGGCCGAAAACGATGCCGGAGAGCGGGACAACAACCCCTATATGCCTGCCATCGTGGCTGGAACTGCCGAACAGGATTTGGGTAAAGCGACGGACTTGCTTTTTGACATGTCTTACGGTTCGAATCGTGGTCAGGCACTTCGGATGCTAATTAGCCACAACATACAACAAGGAGGAACCGATCGATTGGTCCGATGGGCCGATAGTATTCCCACCGACCGGGACCCGAAATTGGTGGAGGGCATCTCCTCCATGGTGGCCAGTCAGATGGCAGACTATGATCTGGAAGCAGCTGCGGACTGGGTGAAGAATTTGGGGGAAGAGCGAGGACGGGAGCGGGCCATCTCTTCCATGGTTCGTGAGATGGCCGATGAATCCCACGATTCTGCCAAAGAATGGCTCTCCTCGTTACCCGAAAAGGATCAATATTCTGCCATGCCGGACTTCATTCGACGCTGGGCTCATGACGACGCTACGGCGGCCGGGGAATACCTGAATCAGTTCCCCGCCTCAGAAGAGCTGGACCCGGCGATCAGTTCCTACGTAAGAAGCATTCGCCGGGAAGACCCCGAAGCAGCCAAGGAATGGGCAAATTCCATCGTCAACGAGGAGACTCGGAATCAAGCTATTGCCGGAATTGAAAACCCAGAATCAAGGCAAGAGCGAACGTTCCGCTTCGACGGAAGAGGTGGTGAAGGCGGAAGAGTCCGTGTGAGAGTCGAATAATTCA
>CAYSOI010000698.1:0-2373 GCA_964432425.1 uncultured Opitutales bacterium
CTAACTAGGAATAATCCGTTCTTGCGTCGAGGGCACTGCGTAGGGTTACGGGGTCTGCGTAGGTGACGCCGCTGCCGCTGGGGATACCGAAGCCGATTCTGGAGACGGTAACGCCGGCATTGGCCAGAACGGTTTGCTGGATGTAGTGGCAGGTGGCTTCGCCTTCAATGTCGTTGGAGAGGGCGAGAATGATTTCGGTGGTGGTGTCGGTTTGAGCCCGGTTTTGAAGCAGGTCAAAATTGAGGTCTTCCGGGCCAATTCCATTTACTGGGGAAAGTTTTCCGTGGAGCACATGGTATAAGCCGCGGTAGGTGCCGGAGCGTTCGAAGGCGACCAGATCGGGGACTTGCTCGACGACGCAGATGGATTGCCGGTTGCGGGATTCATCGGAGCAAATGCCGCAGAGTTCCTGTTCTGCCAGGTTTCCGCAGGCATGGCAGCGTTGAATTTGCTCACCGGCTGTTTGCAGTGAATGAATGAGCCTTTGCATGCGTTCCGGTCTTTCCACCAAAAGATGCAGGGCAATTTTCTCTGCCGAGCGGGAACCTAATCCAGGCAGGGGTTTCAGTATTTTCAATAGATCCTCAAATGCGGGCGTCATGACAGATCTTCAACACCACAGAGTGTCCTTGGCTGGCAAGAATAATTCTCTGAAAAGGGAAGGGCTTTACTCGATTTGCCCAGTTATCGTGTTGTAATAAACCGGCTCCCCTTGAGCGTTTTTCAGGAGGTAGACCCAGCCCTGAAGATTGTGTCGATAGAGGTAAGGATAATATTGAGCCCCTGTCCAATGCCAGCCGTAACCTGGTATCCAAATCCATACATCCTGGTCTGATTCTCCCACAACATAGATCCAGCCCAGTAGTTCATGATAAGCCCAGTTCTGATTATTCAGCAGGTAGACAATTCCGAAGCTGGAATCGTACCATCCGTCTGATAGGAGTTGGGCTGTGGCCCATGGGCCTGTGAGTTGAATGGAACCTGTTGCAACAAACTTTCTGAGGGTTCCTTGGCTTGTCCCTTCGATATTTTCCGCCCATGCCTGGTAATAATAGGAGCGGCCTCGGGTCAATCCAGTCACTGTAGTTCGGAAGGTTGTGCCGGATTGTTCTTCTGCCGGGTAGAACTGAGTGGTGCTTTCTGTGAACCGTGGTGAAGTGGACAGGTAGAAACCTGCGGAAATGATGGGAAGTCCCCCAGTCTCCAATATGTTTCCAACCAGGATGTCCCCATCTTCTACAGCCATAGTCTCCACAATTGGTGAAAAGAGATTGCTGACTTTTATGAGGAGCACGTTTTCGGTGAAATAGCCATTATCCAATGTCGCTCTAATCCGAACAGGCAGACTGTGAATTTGTTCATAGTCGAGGGATTCCTGGAGTACCAATTGATTGCCTGTGAGTGTGAACGCGGCATTTCCTGTATCTCCTTGGCCAGGAGACAGGGCCAGGGAGGAAATAATAGTAGATGAGGGGGATTCCAATTGCAGGAATTGTGAACCAGGGTCGGCGTTTTCGTTCACTGTATCCTCTGTAAGATCGAGACGAAGTTGAGCTTCTTCGGGGCTTAAGGCATAGTTGAAGAGGCGTAAGTCTTGAATGGCTCCCTGCAGATTGTTTTCACCTTGGGAGCTGGAGGCACCGATGAGGAATGTTGTGGCTTCATAGGACGCACCGGTGTGGGACTGGTTGTCTTCCAATTGGCCGTCCAGATAGATTTGTGCAACTTCTCCAGAAGAGACCGTGAGAGTGATTTCATGCCATTGGCCGTCGAGAACCGAGGAGTTTGTCGAGAGTGTAAGGGGGGCACGATTTGCGTCAGAAAACTCTGCGATGATGGACCCGGTTCCATGGTCTGCATACATGTGTAGGGATTGGGTGCCGGAAGGGGACAAATTGGTAAGGATGGTACTGTTTTCCTGAAGGGGTTCTGGTATGCGAACCCAAACCGCAATGCTGAAACTTCGGGCTGTGAGGTAGGTGAGATCCCCGGCAGGGTCAGGATGCGTGTAGTGATCAATCTGCCACCAGGCTTGTTCTCCACGTAAGCCTAAGCCGAATGGTCCAGTCCCATTTATGACTGTGCCTGTGCCTTGTTGAAGGGCCTGTTGTTCTGGAGTGATTAAGTTGGCGATATCCCCATGGATGTCTGAGGAGTCAAAGAGGTAGCGGGCTACGAGGAGATCTGGGATTTGTTCCGAATCACGGGTGTCGGCAGTGATATTAGGCGGGGATTCGGCGTCGCCGTCAGTCTCTCCGTCAAATTCGAGCGGGTTTGTATTATTGGCGATTTCCTGTCCGTCGTTGATGCCGTCGTAATCGGAGTCTGGGTTGGTGGGGCTGGTGTTGTAGATGTTGATTTCGGATGCGTCGC
>CAYSOI010000699.1:0-2369 GCA_964432425.1 uncultured Opitutales bacterium
ATCTGAAGAAGAAAGTGCGGAAAGTTCTGGCGTTTCTGGGGCCAGCTATGGAAGAGGAGTTTGGTTATGTTCCCGGAGGCACTTATGGAGTGAAGTTGAGTCATGATGGTTCAACACTGTATGTGAACTTTAATGGGCATCTTGGGGATGCATTGCGTCCTTCGAATCATCGTCCGATTGGGTTTGGGCTGTGTTCCTTTGCTGCGATTCATATCCCGGAGTCGGAGCGATGACCGGCAAAGCCGGTGGAGTATTGGAGTTGTGGAGTAATGAGGCACCCCATCATTCCAACTCTCCTTCACTCCATATGAATACATTCCTACTGCCATTGTCTCTTTGGATTTCCTGTACAAAGTACAGTGCTTGGGATATTACTTTGCATCATGGAAATTTCCCAAACTCCAAAAAGTTTAATACACAGACCCTTTTCCCGCCGTGAAGCCATTCGTCTTGGAGGCTTGGGAGCAATGGGACTTGGGTTGGCCGATGTCCTGCGAATGGAAGCCTTGGCGAAGCAAGCCAAAGCTCCAGAGGCCAAAGCCAAATCCGTGATCTTTCTCTGGTTGCAAGGTGGAGTTTCCCACCACGATACTTTTGATCCCAAGCCCAATGCTCCCTCGGACATTCGTGGTCCCTATGACCCGATCCGCACCAACACAGGTGAATACATTTCCGAACTACTTCCAGAGATCGCCCAGATCATGGACAAATTGGCCGTGATCCGTTCCGTGACACATGACGAAGGAGCCCATGAACGTGGTAGCATGTACATGGTGGAAGGACGCAAGCCCACTCCTGGTGCTGGAGGTAGCAAACCTTCCGGGCATCCTCACATGGGCTGCATCATTTCCAACGAATTGGGAATGCAAGGTGGCATGCCTCCCTACGTAAAGATTCCAGGTAACGACTTCACGTCCAGATTCACTGGCACCGGTTTCCTCCCCTCCACCAGTCAGTCCTTTACCCAACAACAGGCAGGAACTCTGAATGCTTCCACCATTGGCACAAACGGACGTTTCCTGGACCGAAATCAACTTCGTCTTGCCCTGGATTCCGGCTACACTCTGCAAAATCCACAATGGGACACCTTTTCCGAACAAGCCCTGGACATCCTGACCACCGGCAAAGCTGCCGCCGCCTTTGATATCAATCAAGAGCCGGAAAAAGTTCGCGAAGCCTATGGTGCCAATGGGAAGAACCAAATGGGCGACCTTTGCCTCAGAGCCCGACGACTTGTTGAAGCTGGTGCCCGGTTTGTCACAATCGCTCGTAATAGTTGGGACCACCACTCCAAGATCTTTGAGCGTCTGGATGAACGTGTTCCCCGTAATGACAAAGCAATTGCCGCCTTGATCAAAGATTTGGATGAACGTGGCATGCTGGAAGACACTCTGGTCGTCTACTCCACAGAATTTGGCCGCACCCCCAAGATCAACAAGGACGCCGGTCGTGACCACTGGTCCAAAGTCTTCAGCGTCGCCTTTGCTGGAGCGGGGATCAAGACCGGCCAGATCATCGGCTCGTCCGACAAACAAGGCGGTTACCCAACCAGCGACCCTGTGTCCCCAGAGGAACTCACCGCCACCATGCTGCACCTTGTCGGCATTCACCCGCAAACTCGGTTCATGCTCGAAGGCGTTCGCCCCATCTCCTACGTGGACGAAGCCAAGCCTTTTGCGAAGCTCTTGAGCTAACCTTATGATCAGTCTGATCCGTCGGATTGGACCGATCTGACGGATCAAGCTTTCACTCTCTAGCCAACCCTCCAGTCTCGTCAAAATGACCATCAAGCCCTGCCTGCCTTTTCTCCTATGTTGTTCGTTCCTGCCATCCTGGCTCTCCGCTCAAAATGCGAAACAACCCAAGTACGATGAAGGCGTCCCCAAACCCACCATGGCGGAGGTCAAATATGGCGAACATTCACGCCATGTTCTGGATTTCTGGAAGGCTGATTCCGATAAGCCGACTCCCCTCGCCTTCATCATTCATGGTGGCGGCTGGCAAGGTGGTACCAAGGAACGTGCCCAGAGGTTTGCGGATGTACAGAAGTTGCTGGATGCCGGTATTTCAGTTGCAGCGATCAACTACCGCTTGATCAAGCATGCTCATGAGGATGAAGTCGTCCCGCCCGTGAAAGCACCCCTCCATGATGCGGCCAGAGCTTTACAATTTGTACGCAGCAAGGCAAAGGAATGGAACATCGACAAACCCAGAATTGGAGCCGCCGGAGGTTCAGCCGGAGCTTGTTCCAGTCTTTGGTTGGCCTTTCATGATGACATGGCTGACCCGTGCGGCAAAGATGCTGTTGCCAAAGAATCCACCCGACTCTGGTGTGCCGCCGTCATCGGAGCACAAACCACTCTCGATCC
>CAYSOI010000700.1:0-2365 GCA_964432425.1 uncultured Opitutales bacterium
TCAATTTGGTAATCCGTACGCAGTGCCTCGGAGATTTGAAAGCGATTCTTGCCAAGCTTTGCGGTCAGGGTTGCAGCAGTGATGAGGAAGTATCCCGGATAGCGATCACAGGAGATCAGGACTCGGTCACCGACCTGCAACCCACAGTCTTCTTTTACGGTGATCTCCCGTTGGTTACAGTCTCCGTCTGTAGCCAGGGGAATCTTGATTCCGTCGACTGGCGTGAGGATGGTTTTGCCGGGAGTGCCAACAATCCGAACATTGTCACGAAGGGTCAGGGCGTTACGCATGGTGTAGGTTCCGGGGCCGATGTGGACGGTTCCGCCTCCAAGGCTGGAAACATATTCCACTGCGGCCTGGAGCGTTCGATTGGTGGTACCCCGAATGTCCCCCTCGTTTTGCCCGACTCGAATCTCAACCATTTGTGAGGCGGGTTCTTCGCCAGAAGAAATCTGTAGTAAGTTGAGTGCGACAAGGGGGATCAGGGCGTAAGTTTTCATGATTATCAGAAAGAAGTTTGGGAATGGAGAGAGGTCAATGTCTAACCTGTTTCGGGGCCGCTGATTGCCCACTGAAGATTTGGATCACTGGCGACCAGTTGCCCAATCCACATTCGGAGTAGAGGTCGCTCTCGTTGAAAGTGCAGTTCCTCCGCCAATTGGACTGCGGAGGAGTTGTCTTCTGGGATGTCCCAGTAGATCGAAGCGGAAGGAGCTGCTTTCATCAGGTTGGCTACCAGAGATCGTCCGGTCTCTTGGGTTTGAGCGACAATGGGGCCGAGGTACATCTTGTTGCTTCCTTCCCGAATCATTCCAAAACCAGCTTCCCATTCAATTGCCTGCAGACTGACCTCGCTGAGTTTCTGAAGATAGTCCTGACGGTCGGCACCGAACGCTTGTTGATCGAGATGCTGCGGGAATTTTGAGACCTGCGGAGAAGGGGCGTCCATGACCTGTGTTTGCCCAGCCCATCTGGACAATACATACTCCTCCCGAAAACCCAGTTTCTCATACATGGGTTGCCCTTCTTGCGACGCATCGAGTTTTACGCATCGGATTCGTTTCTGATTCAACAAATCATCAAGACAATGTTCCAGCAGGAAACGGGCGATGCCTTTTCTGCGAAAGTTGGGGTGGACCAGAATCATTCCAATCCATGCAAGACTCTGACCATAACACACGGTTGTGGCAGTTGCCGCAGGTTGACCTTCATACTCACACAAAAAACAGCCTTCGGGAGAGTGCTCCAGCATCCGAATCCAATCGCGGTCCGTCTGATTCCATCCAGCAATGGATCGCAGGTTCTGGGCAAACTTCAGGTCCTGCTCGGTCAGTAAACGAATGCGTTTATCGGCCATGGAGATGGTCTTGTATTTTCTGTTCCAATACCTTGGCCTGCTTCCTGGCTTCCGGCAGTGGAATGCCAGCCTTTGTGCTGGGGCGTTTATGCCCGATGTGGGTCAACCAACTGTAATGAAGTAAGGTCTGCCGTTCATGGACGAGTTGGTACAAATCCTCATTCAGGCCCTCCAAAGAATCGGTAATTCCCAGCTCCTTCATGATGGCGGTGGCCATCACTTTGTGACCTCCTGCATTGAGGTGAACTCCATCGGGATGAAAGGAGAAGTTCGGTTCAGTTTTTCGTTGTTCTGTAAATGCATTCGTCACGGCAGTATGCAAATCCACCGTAGTCAGCACACGTTCATCACACTTCAGAGAAAGGACGTGCCGGGAGTATTTTTTCACTACGTCGTCATATCCTTCGTAGATGGCAAACCATGCGTAAGTCTCGGCTCCAAGGGGGCGGATCTTTTTGGTGCCTTGGAGCTTGATCGGATCAAAGGGCGGAGGCGTGAGCAGGATCAACTTCGCACCGTAGGCATGCACTTCGGCAATCAACTTCTCCAAGCCCTTTTGATAGGTGGCATACCTCTCTTCGGAGAACGGATAATAGATCCCGTCATTCATTCCATAACAGGCAAAGACGAGATCCGGTTGAGCTTTTTTCAATGCTCGTTGAAGGCGTTCATGAACATTCGGCCGGGGCCAGGGATGCTCGGGTTCAGACAGCCCGGTGCAAGTCTCACTGGGGAGCCCCACCTGGATCATTTCCGGCAGGCATTGGTTGTTTTGCCGAAGCCAGGTTTCCAGATAGGAGACGTAATGTCCGGCGTGGGTAATGGAGTCTCCGATGAAGAGAATGCGTTTGTACTCAGAGAGGCTGACCGGAGCGGCCTGGGTTTGCGAACAAGCTATGCCCGCCCAGAGAAGGAGAACGGTAAAGAATGGTTTCATGTTGATTATCGAAATAAATCCGGTTGTTGGGCTTCACCGATCCGGATCTCATGTTTCCCGGCAAACACAGG
>CAYSOI010000701.1:0-2363 GCA_964432425.1 uncultured Opitutales bacterium
CATGAAGATCCAAACCCCAAAAACTCGTATGAATTACCTTTCCGCATTCATGGGCTTTGTCGCCCTGTTTCTAGTCACCATCCCTGCTGCCGCCAAAAAAGGTGCGGTGATTTTTGTGAAACTGGAAGGGGTTGTCCGAGTGCAGGAGGTGAAGAGCCAGGAGTTTCTCCCTGCGGCAGACATTGTGGTCGGTAAAGCAATTTCCGAAGGCTACAGTATTGAAACCGATGACCAAGCCAAAGCCATCCTACTTTTTTCCAATGGAACGCTGACCACTCTGGACGGAAAGGCCAAAATGACCATTGGCGATTTTGAGCAATCTTCTTTTCAAGCCACGGATGAAGCGGTAGAAGATCTGGCCGCGGAGCCCAGTACTTCCAAGACAAAACTGCAGCTGGATTACGGGGACATGTTCTTTAAGGTCAAAACACTGGCCGCCAACTCCTCCTTTGAAATTGATTCACCTGTGGGTTCTGCTGGAATTCGTGGAACGGCTGGTGAAATGACTGTGACTCCGCAACCAGGCGGTGGCAGTACGGGAGGAGTCAATATGATTGAGGGTAGTGTGGATTACACAGACCCTTCCGGAAACACAATCAACGTAGGAGCGGGACAAGGTGTTAACGTGCAAACCGACGCCAATGGTAACCAAGTTGGGCAAACACAAATGACCGATCTTCCTCAAGAAGAGGTGGATATGATCGAAGGACAAAGCGATGAAGCATCCGAATCTGCTGCTGACACAACACTGGATGCGGTCGACTCTGCATTGGATCAGGTGAATCCGGAAGTCGACCCACCCAACATTCCGAATCCCAAGGAAGAAGTTGGTGAAGACTCCACTCAGGAAGTCCTCCGGGAGTCGGCGACCATCATCAACGAAATCTTTCAGGACGCCACAATCAATGGAGATCCGATCCCGGAGGATCGACTATTCGACAGAGATCGTCTGTTCACCAACGAGTTTACGGTCAAAATGATTGGCACAGCCGCAGAATATTCAGGAAATGCCGACATTGGGGATGCCATCATGAACTCCGTCACCGCCAGCACCCTAAATGAAGAGAACAGCTTCATTGGAGACCTGGCCGATGTACTCTCAGGCACGAACAATCTTGATATTCTTGGTTCCCGAAACAAAGCTGTCGGGAATCTATTCAACCTGAACACGGATGATTTCGAAGCCTACTTAGGCAAGAAGGTAATCATCGATACTGACCGTCTCTCGTACTACATTTACGAAGGAGAGAGTCACGTTACGGTAACTGACACGTCTGCCTACAAAGGCTACTGGAGAGAGTCGGATATGAGTGAGTATAACCACTATGAATTTGTCAGCTTTTCCACCGGTGAAGTTATCGAATTGGAGTGGGACTATGAAGCGGAGTCCTTAGTCGATATCGCAACAGGAGAAGAGTATTCCTCTGAAGACACCCAACTCCATGCGGCAATGGAAAACAAAATTGTGGACCTCTCCGAGCGGGACACAAAAATCTTTGCCATTGCCAGCGGCGTCAACATGGAGATCGCCAGCGACGTCACCTTCAGCAGCCGTGCCTCTACTTGGGACAAGGAAGCTCTGGCCATAGGTGCTGCGAACAGACTGACCATCGCCGAAGGCAAAACCATTGAATATGAAGGCAACTATCTGGGTCTCGGAGCCAAACAAACCGTTGAACTGGTGGAAGTGACCGTGAAAGCTCAAAAAGGAGTCGGTGTAGGAAGCCTCAACGATGTCAAAATTGAGAACAGCGTGATGGAAATCACCAGCGATTCCGGAGGCTTTGGATTCTTTGCAGACAATCTTCTGGATATCGATGGCCTCACCTTTGCTGGCGGACACATCGACTACATCTACATGGAAGCCCGGACTATCAACCTCAAGGACGTGCACTTCCCTGCTGGCTCCTCCATTGATCTCTACAGTGAACTCGGCCCCATCGATGGCAAATATCCTAACTTTGGCAGCTCCGTCACCGGTCGTGTAAACTTCATTTCCGATGTCAGCTACGGCGACATTGAAAACGTCATGCACGACCGCGACACCTTCGACCAATTCGGTAAGAATGTCGAAATTCTGAAGTACTAATCGGCTACCAAGCCGAAAAAGGATTGAGCCATGGTTTGAAGCTCAAGAATGATCGTGTTTCTGAAGTTTAAAACACGCTGAAGCGTGAACTCCAACGAGGGCCATTGCCAAAATATCTGACCAAACCTTTTACGAATTGGTCGGATTGGCGGTTCGCCAAAATAGTGGCGGAACTCTCAGAAAAGATAGGACGGATAGGACATATAGGACCTATGTGTGCCGGAGGGATTACAGCCATTAGCATGGGGTTAAGTGAGGAACGAACGATACCCCA
>CAYSOI010000702.1:0-2360 GCA_964432425.1 uncultured Opitutales bacterium
GTCTGGAAGTCCGTCTGGGCTCAGGTAACTCTGCAGGAGATGCCTCCTAAAGATAAATCAAAGGTCAAGATTATCGACCGACTTCGTTTCTCCGATTGGATTGTCAAAGAACTTACCGAGGAAATGAAAGATAAGGGCGGATTCAAAGCCCTGATTGATCCACATAAAGGCAACTTTGTGGATCACAACCTGCTCTTTGGCCCCCTTCCCAAAGGTATCAAGCTAGAACCCACCTCTTCGCCTGCCCGTATTTGGAGAGTGACTCCACAGGAACACATCACTCGTCTGAATGAGCTGATCAATACCGAGCCTGCTTACGATCCGAATAAACCTGGAGTACGTACCAGGGGAGATGTGGTTCCGACCAACCATGGTGGAGAGCTCAAGATGTACTTTGGCACTGATCGAATTATCCGTTGGGAAGGTGGAACGGTAGCTTATGCAACGGCGGTCAAAAGTGTGCCTGTTGTCCTTGCTTCAGCGAAAAAGCATGGATTTGAGAACTATCCAGACTTCTATACGGTCAATAGTGCCGAAGCCAATCAGATCCTCGACAAAGCAGGGAGCATCCTAAAGTACATGGCTTATGGGCCAATGAGCTTGGTCGGAATGCCTGAGCAAATCACGGACGACCCCAAAACCTACGACAAGGTCAAACCCAAAGGTGATCTTCGTGGACTGCCCACAGCCATTGTTTACAGCACCAAGGTCACCCGCCCACTGACCCCAGTTTATGAGTTGATGAAAGCAGAGAAGGTTAATGATGAACTGCTCCGTGCAGCCATAGACTACCTTTTTGAAGCTCTCACCTTCAGGACTCCACATCCAAAGGAATCCGACGCTTACCTGAAAATCACAAAGGATTCCATCGCCAAAGTAGGCAAGAAAGACGGGATTTTCATGGGACTATCCGCCATTTTTCTGGATCGGGATTCCCTCTTTCGTGCAGAACTGGCAGAATCCGGAGAAGCCGACAAATACGGACGCGTCATGCTGAAGGACTGGGAACTCGGTTTGGCAATCAACCATGCACTCAGCTACATCAAGCCAGACGAATCACTTCGCAAAGCGATCGTTGAAGGCAAGATGCGAACCCGTGAGGACGTGAAACGGGAAATTTCACGCATGTTGAGCGATGACAGCATCCGCAAGCCCCGCGTACTTCGCTTCTTCCGCGACTTCTTTGATCACGACCTTGGCGGCTACATTTGTAAAGATACCGCTGCCCTTGGTCGCACAGGCATTCCTACTCGTGGAAATTCCCACTACCGGGCCATGTTTGATGCCACAGCCAGTACAGACCGACTCATTGAACTGATTCTGAAAGAAGACAAGAACGTCCTCAAAGAGTTGCTGACTACCCAGAAAGTGGTGGCGACCAACAATGACCGTAACTACTTCGGAAGAAAGAATACAAAGGAAGAAAGAGCCGCAGCGATAGCAGCACAGAAGAAAGCTGAAGAAGAAAAGACCAAAAAGGAAAAAGAAGCCTACGATACTTTGCAAAAAGAAGTGAAGGCTCTGGAGAAAACCATCCGAGACGATCCAGGCAACAAAACAGCATTAAAGGACCTGAATCGTCAGAGAAAAGCCCTTCAAGCCGCCAAGAAGAAATTGGATCAGGCCAAGAAAAAGAGACGTGGCAACAACGGAAACACTGCCATTACGCCAGCTAAGTTGACTGGCCCTAAAGTCTATGCCCGTGTGAGTCGTAAATCCTTTGGAAACGGCTCCATGAAGCCGGATCGCACCCTGGGCACTGCTCCAGAAGGTGAGCGCTTGGGTATCTTGACTCACCCAAGTTGGCTCGTCTCCCATTCTGATGCGATGGATAACCACGCCATTCTTCGTGGTCGCTGGGTCCGAGAAAGACTTCTTGGTGGAGGAATTCCAGATGTACCCATCACGGTTGACGCCATGCTCCCTGATGAACCGGGCACGACACTTCGTCATCGCATGCGGGTTACCCAAGAAAAATACTGCTGGACCTGCCACGAAAAGATGGACCCTCTCGGTCTACCCTTTGAAATGTACAACCACGCAGGAGTCTACCGTACCGAAGAATGGGACAAGCCCGTCGACAGCTCTGGCGAAATCATCGATTCCGGTGATCCCGAACTCGATGGCCCCGTCAAAGACGCACTCGAAATGATCCAAAAACTTTCCGAAAGCGAACGGGTCGAACAAGTCTTCATCCGCCACGCCTTCCGTTTCTGGATGGGCCGCAACGAAACCCTCAACGACCGCCCCGTTCTCCAAGCCGCCCACAAAGCCTACAAAGATAGCGGCGGCAGTATGAATGCCCTCATCACCTCCCTCGTCACCTCCGACGCCTTCCTCTACCGCAAGGTGGAGAAGTA
>CAYSOI010000703.1:0-2360 GCA_964432425.1 uncultured Opitutales bacterium
TCACCTTTCTGTTTGTCGGGACCATGGCAGGAAACACAGTAAGTGTTCAGCACACTCGTTGCTTGCTCCTTCAATACTGTCGGGTCGATCTCTTTGTTTGCCGTAGCAGTTTGCCCGAGAAATGCACTGATGACCATTAGGGACGTGATCCCCTGAAGACCTGATCTGTAATCTGTCCAATTCATATTCGATTTAAAAATTTACTGACTAAGGCAGTAATAGCATTTCATGACAGGCTCAACCAAAGTTTCAATTGGAAATCCTTTTGAGTGGCTGTCAGTTTTCCTGACAGGGTGTGGCAATGTCAATGAAAGCTCTTCTGGCAATATTTTGCCCTAAACATTTCATGGGCAAAGGCAAAATGCAGTCTTTTGCTAATCAACAGTATCAGACTCAATATCCCAAAGGGATTTCAGCCATTAGCATGGGGTTAAGTGAGGAACGAACGGATACCCCATGTATCAGAAACACAACATCGCATCCTAACGGGATGCCAGCAAACTTTCCTATCTCTGGCACGCCCTTCAGGGTGCAATTTTATAATCGCCCGGTATCCCCAGGTATCGTTTCACTCAACCTCGGGCTAATCGCTGTAATGCCTCCGGCATATGAGTTTTTACATCTCGATGAGCCACTCTTGAAACGGACTCAGAGGATTGTCCCTCCAACCGAAAATATTTTCAGGAGGGAAGTGTCGAGGAATTGAAAAGAGTTTCTCACTGTCCCAGAAAAGTTATGTGTGTGGGCATTCAGTGATTGATTGTGTGCATATATTGTTACTGCGTGCGTTGTTGAGATTCGCAGATTCTGCCATAGATTCTATACAGACAAAGGGATTCGTGCATACTCTGCCAGATTGGTTCTAAAGTTGGCACGTAGTTGGCATTTGAAATACTGATCACTTCCCCTCTTATGAAAACTATTCTCAATGATGTACATTCTAAGCTGAATGAGACTGAGGTTCTGCAGGTCTTGTGTCCTAGAGCATTGTCTGAAATTCAAGAAATCGTAAAGGATGCCAAAGAGAAAGGGACACCGATCTCAGTAGCTGGCGGGCGGCATGCAATGGGCGGACAGCAATTTGCCAACAAATCCCTCCATATTGACATTACGGCCATGAATCGAGTGCTGGATACTGATCCTGTAAAGGGACTTTTGCATATCGAAGCGGGTGCGGATTGGCCCAAGATCATTGAAGCCACTCATACTATGCAGAATGAAGCTGGCCAGACTTGGGGAATCCGGCAAAAGCAAACAGGTGTGGATTCGGTAACCTTGGCAGGATCCATTTCGGCAAACGCTCATGGGCGAGGGCTGTTGATGCAGCCTCTCGGGGAGGACATTGAGAATTTGACCTTGGTGGATGCGAATGGGGAAGTTTTCTTTTGCAGTAGAGAGGAAAACCAGGAGTTGTTTTCTCTTGTGATCGGAGGGTATGGTTTGTTTGGAATCATATACTCAGCCACCCTCAGGCTCGAACCTCGGCAACGGGTGAAACGGGTAGTGGACATCATCGATCTGGATGACGCCGCGAATGCGGTCTTCCGGCGTGTGGAACAGGGTTGTTTGTTCGGCGATTTTCAGTTCGTAATCGATTCAGATAACGAAAGCTTTTTACGCCGAGGAGTCTTTGCCTGTTACAAACCTGATGACACTGGAGAAGTGGAGCCGGCTTCCAATAACGAGCTGAAACCTGAAGCCTGGCTTCAATTGCTGAAACTTGCACATGACAACAAAAAAGAGGCCTTCCGACTGTACTCTGGACATTACCTGAATACCGATGGAAATCATTATTGGTCAGATACCATGCAATTGAGTACGTATGTGCCCAGCTATTCAGATTTTCTTGAAAGTGCCAAAGAGAAGGACTCACCCGATTCACCCAAGGAGACTCTTGTTATTGGCGAACACTATGTGCCGAGAGATCAAATACTGGTCTTCATTCAAAAAGCCCGGGAAATCTTACGCTCTTTTGAAACCGAAGTGATTTACGGTACAATTCGGTCGATATTGCAGGATCAGGTATCTTACCTCCCATGGGCAAAGAAAGACTATGTTTGTATCATCTTCAATCTGCGTACGCCCCACACTGAAGCCGGAATCGAAAGAACAGCCAACACTTTCCGAGCATTGATTGATGCTTGCAGGGAGTTGGGAGGTAGCTTTTTTCTGACCTACCATCGCTATGCCTCAGTAGAACAAGTGGAAGATTGCTACCCAAAGTTCCGCAATTGGCTTGCTTTGAAAAAGGTTTATGATCCCGGTGAACTCTTTGCGAGCGACTGGTATGTTCATTACCGTGATGCCTTTGCTCAATCCACACCCCAGTCGATTTGAAAGCCGAACAGGCCAGTAATACT
>CAYSOI010000704.1:0-2349 GCA_964432425.1 uncultured Opitutales bacterium
CTACGGGAAAGGTGCCAGGATTTTTTCGTGCTCATGGTGGGAAGTGGGGAGTGGGGAGTGGGGAGTATATTTATTTGGTGAGGAAGGTGGGGCTGGTGACAATTCCTTCGATTAAACTACTGGGGCGGAAGTTGTTGGCAACCAATTGTTTTGTGAGGTCTTGGATGAGTTCATCGTCGGAAAACTCGAGTTGTCGACCGAGGGCATAGCCTGTGATGCGGCGAACGAGGCCATTGGCGAAATCGTTGGATTTACTTTCAATGATGTGGGTTTGGAGACCTTTGAGGCCGTCGACTTCGGCTCCGCCCGGCAAGATGGTCGTTGCATCGTAGCTGGCTTTCTTGATCTGGCCTGTGGCATCGTAGGCTTCAAAGGCGATGCCCCAGGGGTCGATCTTGTTGTGACACCTGGCGCAGGAGGGAGTTTCGCGGTGAAGGGCAATTTGTTCCTTCAGACTGAGCTTGGAATTGTCTTCCTTTTCCAAGGGTGGAGCTCCGGGAGGAGGAGGTGGTGGTGGGTCGGCAAAGAGGCGTTTGCGGAGCCAGACTCCTCGATAAATGGGGTTGGATTCTGTGCCATCGCTTCCCATGAGGAGTACGCTTCCTTGGGTCAGGGCTCCGCCTCGGCCAGCCCCTTTATCAAATTTGACTGGTCGCATGTGGGCTCCGTGAACTCCGCTGATTCCATAATGGGAAGCGAGGGTATTGTTGAGCATGGCAAAGTCCGACTGGACAAAGTTAAGGGCCGGAAGGTTGTTGGTAAAGATGTGCTCAGCAAAGGTGAGGGTCTCTTCTTTCAAGGCTTCCCGAATCTGGTCGGAGAACTTTGGGTAAGCTTTGGGATTTATGGCAACGTTCTCCAAGGTGGCCAGCCCAAGCCATTGATTGCTGAAATGCCGGGCAAAGCGGCCAAATTTGGGGTTTTTGGACATCCGCTTCACTTGCTTTTTGAGGACATCGGGTTGAGAGAGTTTGCCCGAAGAGGCGAGGTTGAGGAGTTCATCATCCGGCATGCTGGCCCAGAGAAAGTAGGAAAGCCGGGTGGCGAGTTCGAAGTCGTTGAGAGGTCTGGCTTTGCCTGTATCTTCTGCGGGTTCAACCAAATAGAGAAACTTTGGCGAAACCATAACGGAGGCCATGGTCTTCCGCATGGCAGCACGAAAGTCTCCGGTCAGCTCCTTGAATTGTTGAAAGGTTTTGAGGAATCCATCGATTTCCTGAGATTTTATGTCGCGGCGAAATGCTTTTCGTAGAAAGGAAGAGAGGACAACTCGGGCATGAGCCTCTTCCGACATGGCTTCTGGCTTTTCCGGGAGGAGTTGTTGGGCGATTTCGCTGGGGTAACCATCATGCAATGGGCCTTCAAACTCGATGGATGTGAGATGGATCAGTGGCTCGTCGACATCCGAGAGCGGGGTCATCTGAGTGTACTTTTCCTGTGGGGTGGCAGTATTCCAAAGATAGGTGGAAAGGTGCGTCACATCGTGGCTTCCACTCCCGTTGTAATAGCCATCTTTTTTTCCGAGAGGAAAGTCTTCAATGTTTCCGGTAAACTCAATGATGTGCTCCCCTTTTGTAGGATCGACCATCTGGCGTCCCATAATCTTCTTGGGATCGTAGTCCCCGGATGCTCTGTGTCCGACATGGATGGTGAGTTCTGGGATGCGGCCATCGGAAGACGCGGTGCCTTTGACTTTTACACGGATGGCGAAACGGCCGGAAAATGGCCTCTCATTGAAGGTGGTTTTGCGAGGAAGGTCTGGCTTGAAGTGAGAGAGTTTGAAACCGGGAGTGGGAGCAATGATGCGAGGGTCTGCCCGAGGAAGTTTGGGTTTGGGTGGAGGTTTTTCACCTTTTTTCCTTTTTTGCTTTCTGTGGGCACCAACCTCCCTTTGGCCTCTGATTTTGGCAGGCTGGAATTTGTTGACCGTTTCTTTGTAAATTTTTTCAGGCGGATCTGGGAGAGCTTCATCCATTGCCATGAGTGCGACCTCCATGTAACCCTGCATCAGGACCGGCGACATCCCGAGGTGCTTGGCATTGGTCATCAATCCATCTTCTCCGGAGAGGTCTCCCGGGATGTGGGGAGTGTAGTCGAGAGCAACGCCGAGTAGATCCTGGAGTGTGTATTGATACTCGTACCGGCTCATCCGACGCATCATCTGGCGGCCACCGGTGCTTTGGCGTTTGGCAGCGGCTTGCTTGAGTCCGGATTCCAGCCAAGAGGTGAAGGTATGGAGTTCCTGTTCAGTGAGTTGGGTGTCATCCTCAGGAGGCATTTCGCCTTCATTCAATTGATCCAGCACTTCATGCCAGTACCCAGCACTCTGTCCTTCGACAATATTGGCAT
>CAYSOI010000705.1:0-2337 GCA_964432425.1 uncultured Opitutales bacterium
ACGGAGTGGGTATCTTCAAGACCAAAACCTGCCAAATGGACTGCTGGATTAGAGTCGGGTTGGTCGTCCTGGTTTACGTCTGGATAGAAGAGCAGGTAGGGCGGGTTAAGTATCCATTTTCCTTGATGTCCATGAGCGACGGCTGTGACGAGATTGAGGTTGTCAACAAAGACGGTGTGCTTGTCGAAGGTGCCGTCACCATTGGTATCTTCATGAATGCTGACCCGGTCCATGCCTGGGTCCTGATGCGGTGGGGGTGGCGGAATCTTGTCGTAGGTGGCCCGGTAGTATTTGTCGCGGCTCAGCATCTTGAGTCCGGCAGGGAAGGGGTATTGTCGATATTCTGCGACCCAGAGGCGGCCCCGTTCATCAAAGCTCATGTGGAGAGGTTGTGCGATGTCGGGCTCGGCGAGAACGAGGTCTACTTTGAGGTCGTCCCAGACTTTAAGTTTGGCATGGGATTCTTCGGGGCTGAGTCCTGTGCCCGAGAGAACTTGTTGGGGACGTTCGATGGCTGTGACGGCATCCCGGAATTGATCGTAGGCAGCGTGTTGAGGTTTGTCCTTTCGGGGCGTCCCCATGCCGGGTTTATTCCCTTTGCGGAATTCCCATTCTCCAGCTAGAACACATTCCAGAAAGTAACCTGAAATGACCGGGGCTTCTCCAAGGAAGCCGCCTTCGCCACCATTGTCATGGATGCGGAAAGCAATGGCATTCCACACACCTTTTTGAAGAATGCCCGGAGGAATTTTGTAGCGGGAGGCCACGTTCAGCCCACTTTCGAAATTCGGTGGGAAAGCACCCGCAGAACCGACTTTTTGGCCATTGATGTACACTTCGTGGGCTGCGGAAACTTGGTTTACTTTCAGGGTAACGGAATCGACCCACAGATTCCGAGTCCCTTTCGAAACCCAGCGGTCTGGCACTTTCACGTAGCATTCGTACCAGCCGATGCCATCATGTTGGTGCCCCGCAGCTTCCCAGGTGCCAGGAACTTGAATGCGGGTGGATTGAGCCGAAAGGGAGAGGCCGAGAAGAGTGTAGCAGAGAAGCGTTCGAAAGGTCATGATTGGGAAGGTTGGTTTCACTATTAAGAAACATCTCAATATTACGAGAGATTGTAGCAGGATTTGCTAAAAATTCTGAATTTCAAGTCGATGGGGAACTTCAGATGCTTCAGCATTGGATGCTTTGTTTTTATGACCTCCATTCTTCATGTCGTTCTTATCTACTTTGTTTGCCGTGCAATTTATCCCAATCTTTATCAACAAAGTCAGGCTTAAACTCGCCGAGCTGGGGCTCAGCGTTCCCAGGGTGAAAACATTCTTGTAAATAATGGAGTGTTTGGTCTATTAAATCAATAGTCATGCAGATGAAAAAGTTTATGCTTTTATTCGTTCTCTCCGGTCCGGCTTTGACCGCGGATGAGGTGGTTTTTAATCGGGATATTCGGCCGATTTTGTCGGACCGTTGTTTTCATTGTCATGGTCCGGATGAGCATGACCGGAAGGCGAAGTTGCGGTTGGATGTGGCAGAGGGTCCGCACAGTCCATTTGTGGAACGGGATGGTGTTGTTACGATCAAGCCGGGTTCGCTGAAAGATAGTGAGCTATGGTATCGGATTACGACGGATGATGAGGATGATGTGATGCCGCCGGAGGATTCTCACAAGAAGCCTCTTACGGCTGAAGAGAAAGAGCTTTTCAAAAAATGGATACAGCAGGGAGCGAAGTATCAGGATTTCTGGGCATTCGTACCGGTCAAGAAGCCTTCTGTGCCGAAAGTGAAGAATGCGGATTGGAATGAACTACCCATTGATGCGTTTGTCATGCGGAAGTTAGAGTCGAAGAAGATCTCTCCGAAGGAAGAGGCAGATAAGCGGACTTTGGTGCGACGGGTGACCTTGGATTTGACCGGATTGCCGCCGACACTTGAGGAGATTCAAACATTTCTGGATGATAAGAAACCCGGAGCCTACGAACGTTTGGTCGATCGTCTTTTGAAAAAGCCGCAGTACGGCGAACACATCACGAAGTACTGGCTGGATTTGGTTCGGTTTGCCGACACCAATGGCATTCACCACGATCATTTTCGGGATCTGACTCCATATCGAGATTGGGTAATTCGTTCGTTTAACGACAACTTAGCGTTTGATGATTTTATCAAATTCCAACTTGCCGGTGACCTCTATCCGGAGCCCACCCGAGATCAGTTGGTCGCCTCTGGATTTCATCGCCTGCACATGATCATCGACCGTGGGACCCGGCTTCCGGAAGAGAGTTTTGCCCGCAATGTGATCGACCGGGTCACCTCTGTGGGCACGGCATTCATGGGCCT
>CAYSOI010000706.1:0-2334 GCA_964432425.1 uncultured Opitutales bacterium
GGAGGAAGATGATTTCGTCGTTGTATTCTTTGACGGCGACCCGGAAGTTGTGGAGTCGGGGGAGGGAGTTCTTAAGTTGGGTGAGTTCGTGGTAGTGGGTGGCGAAGAGAGTGCGGGGGCCTTGTTTGCCGGTGCCGTGAAGGTGCTCGATGACAGCCCAGGCAATGCTGAGGCCGTCGTAGGTGCTGGTGCCGCGGCCAATTTCGTCGAGGATGACGAGGCTCTTGGGGGTGGAGTTGTTGAGGATGTTGGCGGTTTCGTTCATTTCGACCATGAAGGTCGAGTTGCCTCGGGCCAGTTCGTCACTTGCACCGACTCGGGAAAAGATGCGGTCGACGATGCCCATTCTACAGGAGTCGGCAGGAACCCAGCAACCGGTGTGGGCCATGAGTGCGATGAGTGCGATTTGGCGGATGTAGGTGGATTTACCAGCCATGTTGGGGCCGGTGAGGAGGGCGATTTGCAGGTCTGCCGTGGTCAGGTTGCAATCATTGGGGACAAAGGATTCACTGGAGTTGAAGGTGCCGATGTTGTCGCGGAGACTTTGTTCGACGACGGGATGCCGTGCTTGTTCAATGTGGAGGTGGCCTCCATCCTGAATGCTGGGGCGGCAATAGTGCCATTGGCGGGCAATGTGTGCCCAGCCGGCAAAGAGGTCGATCTCGGAAAGGGTTCGTGCGGTTTGGTTGAGGGAGTTGGCTTCTTTGAGGATGTCTTCGACGATTTCCCGGAATAGGTGCTCCTCACGGGCAATGGCTCGTTCTTCGGCGTTGAGGATTTCCTTTTCCTTCACTTTCAACTCTTCGGTGTAAAAGCGTTCTGCGTTGGTGAGGGTTTGTCTGCGAATATAGTTATCAGGGACGAGGGAGAGGTTGCCTTTGCTGACTTCGATGAAGTAGCCGAAGGCTCCGTTGTACTTGATCTTGAGGTTTTTGATGCCGGTGCGTTTCTGCTCATCGGCCTGGAGGTTGGAGAGCCAGGTTTTGCTGTTGCGGCTGAGGTCCTGGAGGTGGTCGAGATCTTTATCATAACCGGCCCGAATGTAGCCTCCATCGCGGAGGTTGTTGGGAAGCTCGTCGGCGATAGCCCGGTTGAGGTGTTCGGTTAGCGAATCAAAGGTCTGGAGCTGAGAGGCGAGGGTTGTGGTGTAGGGGGCCTGGATGTTTTGCAGCAGTTCGACAATGGAGGGGAGTTGCAGCAAGGTGTCGCGGATTCCGCCTACTTCACGTGGGTTTTGCAGGCGGTTTTGCAGGCGTCCGAGAATGCGTTGGATGTCGCGGATGTTTTTGAGCTTTTCCCTTAAATCTCCAGCGATGCCGGGAACTTGGTAAAACTCTTCCACAATGGATTGTCGGCGGTCGATTTCCTTGAGGTCGAGTGGTGGTGCGGAAAGGTAGGTTTCGAGTAGCCGGGCTCCGGCAGCGGTGAGCGTGGCGTCCATGGCTTCCATGAGGCTACCGGAGCGGGTGTGTTCCGGGCCGCGGAAGATTTCCAGGCTGCGAATAGTGGCCGGGTCCATGATGAGGGCCTGGCTGGGACGATACTCTTTGATTTGAGTAAGATTTTCCGGTTTGGAGCAAAGGGTGTGGGTCGCGTATTCGATGAGGGCTGCGGAACAGGGGAGGGCAGCGTGGTTCTGCGGAATGCCAAATCCTTGCAGGTTGAGAACTCCCAAGGCTTGCTGAACGGTATTGGTGGCTTCGGCGGGATCGAAGTAGTGCGGGGAAAGCTGGGAGATGGGGTTTGTATCGAGAAGGTGTTGGAGGTTTTTGGCCGGAGCCGGATCGTTCTGGTGGAGAGGCTCCAGGTCAAAGTCTTCGGAGAGGAGTACTTCCCGAGGGCGAATAGAGGCCAGCACGGGAAGCAAGTCCGCAGGCGTCTCACTGGCGGCCAGATAGAATTCACCGGTTGTGAGGTCGAGCCAACTGGCACTGAGGGTGTTCTTTTTGAAATCAATGGCCAGCAGGTAGCTGTTTTCATTTTCCGTGAGCTGGCTGCCTTCGAGACTGGTTCCGGGGGTGATGATCCGGGTCAGGGCACGTTTGACGAGTTTGCCGGGTTGCGGGCTTTCAACCTGATCCACAATGGCGACTTTGCGACCCTGTTTGAGGATTTTGGAAATGTAGTTGTCCGCGGCATGGTAGGGAATGCCGGCCATGGGCATGTCATGGCGTTTGGTGAGATTGATTCCGAGTAGTCCGGCACCGCGTTCGGCATCTTCCTCGAACATTTCATAAAAGTCACCCAGACGAAAGAGCAGGAGCGTATCCCGTGGCAGACTGTCCCGCATTTCGCGGTATTGCTGCATCATGGGAGTGAGTTTCTTGCTCATAG
>CAYSOI010000707.1:0-1114 GCA_964432425.1 uncultured Opitutales bacterium
GGTAAACCGGAAAAATTGCGTTTTGATTTGAGCGGGTATTGGTCTCGAAGAATAAATATAGAACACCGCTTGGTTTTTCGAGTGGATTTGGAGAGTGGGAGAATTGTGATCATCCAGTGTCGTTTGCATTATGGATGAGGTCGTGTTGTGCATTGGGGGGCATGGCTTTGGGACTCAATACAAATCAAAGTGACCTACCTCTTCTCCATTCTACTGAAATAGCTTGGCATGCTCCTCATTGAGGCTCCATCATCTGGATGATTAGATTGTGGAGACTCCACACAAATGAGCATGATTTCGAAATATGGTCCATGGGCACTGATTACCGGAGCCTCTTCGGGTATTGGTGAAGGGTTTGCACATCAGTTGGCGGAGCAAGGATTTAACTTGGTGTTGGTTGCCAGACGAGGCGATCGCCTGGAGCAATTGGGGAAGTTGTTAGCTGACCATCATGGTATTCAGGCCCGGTCGTTGGTGGTGGACCTTGCCAATCCGAATTGCTTGCAAGAAGTGAAGCTGGCGACGGAGAGCTTGGATGTTGGGCTCCTGATCAATAATGCGGGTACAGGGCATCCGGGAGCATTTTTGAAAAGTGATTTGGAGGAGGAAATCCGAGTGAACCAATTGAATTGCGTGACGCCGATGCAAATGGCTCATCACTTTGGAAACAAGATGAGTCTCTCCGGGCGGGGTGGTATGATCTTTGTCTCATCGGCAATGGGTTACCAGGGGGTTCCATTTATGGCCAACTATGCTGCCTCTAAGGCGTACAGTCTCGTGTTGGGGGAGTCTTTTGTACTGTGAGCTGAAAGATCAAGGTATTGATGTTCTGGTCGTATCTCCTGGGGCCGCCGACACTCCAGGTAAGGATTTGTATGACATTGATTATGATTCCCTTCCCATCAAGTGGATGTCCGTAGAGGAAGTTGCTGAACAATCCTTGAAGAATCTGGGAAGAAAACCTGTGATTATCCCTGGACTCAGAAACCGCCTGTTTGCCTGTGTGAGCAGTGGGTTGTACACGAGGAATTGTGTCTCATCCTTTTTTGCAGGATTGGCCAGGAGAGTGATTCCCAAATCCAGAATGTGAGAGGTTGGTGGGAAACCCCGATCC
>CAYSOI010000707.1:1214-2331 GCA_964432425.1 uncultured Opitutales bacterium
TCGTCCGGGATCCATTTCAAGGAATAGGCAAACCTGAACCCTTGAAGGAAAATTTGTCAGGATTGTGGTCCAGGCGAATTGATGAAAACAACCGTCTCGTTTATGCCGTAAATCAGGACTGCATTACCATCCTTTCCTGTCGGTATCATTATTCCTGAGAGTTAGACATGTGGAGTCAGTTTTCTAAAGTGGGGGAATTTCGTTGGTCTCTTGGAGTTAGGGGAGCAGAGGCGGAAAGCTTTTTTGGTCCGCAGGACAAGTCGGGAGAATTACTGAAAGAGAAGCGGCATTGGTTGGGTGCAAATCCGGAATTGTACTTGGCCGAAACGGAGGAGGCTCAACCTTTGATCGATGCAGTGTGGGAGTTAGCCCTTGGGTGGGGGCAGGTGGAAGAGCCAGAGGATGGCAGAACGTTGATGAATCTAGCTCGGAATTGGGAGGCCGATTTGCTGATCGTGGAGAAGGAATCGATGAAAATGGTAGCCGGAGCGGTTTGTTTTCCATCTTCTTGGGATCTGCGGACGGCGATTGGGAAACCGGTGTTTGCAGTGCATGGGGTAGTCCCGAAGTTGAATGAGCAAGTTGGGAAAAATGTGGATCGGTTTTTGGCGGGAATTCAGGGTGGAAAAAGTTATGTCCGGATGAACTGGAGTCTGACCCGTACGGATGAGTTGAATTATCACCCGAAAAGGGGACGTCGAAAGTTGGACGAAAGCGTGACTGTGGAGGAGTTGTTTTTTCGGTTGGAACACCAACTGTTTTGCGAAGTGAAGAGTGGGGTGCTGATGGGGCTTCGGATTGAGCCCATTCCGCTTCAGGAGTTGGCGAAGGAACCCGAAGTGTGGGCGGGCCTCCAAGAGAAGATTCAGACGATGCCGAAAGAGGTTGCGCAGTACAAGGGGATGCTCACTGCAAAAGATGCCATTGTGGAGGCCATGAAGGTGTATGCGGGTTAGTGGGTGAATTCTTCCATCAAGCGATTTGATTTGAGAGTGTTTTGCTGATGCATGTTTTGTTTGGAAATGAAAAAGCGATTCTTACTTCATTGCTGAACGGAAGTGGTGGAATCCTGATGATGATTGGCGATGATCTCCTGAATGGTTTGGGCCAGTGCTCT
>CAYSOI010000708.1:0-2327 GCA_964432425.1 uncultured Opitutales bacterium
CATGTGCTTTGTCGGGCTACAGGGAATGATTGACCCTCCCAAGGATTCCGCGATCAAAGCCGTGGCTCAATGTAAAGAAGCCGGCATCCGCACGATCATGATCACCGGAGACCATCCGGATACTGCGCAGGCGGTTGCCAAACAGTTGGGAATTCAAGCGGATAGTGTGCTCACGGGCTCTGAGTTGAGTAAGCTGAATGATGAGGAGTTGAGTTGTGTGTCCGAAGAGGTTTCTGTTTTTGCCAGAGTGGCTCCAGAGCACAAGAAGGCGATTGCGGAAGCGCTGCAATCCCAAGGGTTGGTCGTGGCCATGACGGGGGATGGAGTCAATGATGCTCCCGCGTTGAAGGCTGCGGATATCGGCATTGCCATGGGAATCACTGGAACGGAGGTGGCCAAGGAATCTTCTGATATGATTCTGGCTGATGACAATTTTGCCACCATTGTCGCGGCAGTGGAGGAAGGTCGTCATGCCTGGAACAATCTTCAGAAAGCGATCCTCTATACCTTGCCGACCAATGCGGCGCAGGCATTGCTCATCATGGGAGCCATCATTATGGCGGCATGGATTCCTTTGTTTGGAGCCCGTTTCGTTCTGGAGCCGGTACAAATCCTTTGGATCAATCTTCTCGATTCGGTGTTGCTGACCATGCCTTTGATGATGGAAGGCAAGGAAAAGCACCTGCTTTCTTCACCGCCGAGGGATTCCCGATCACAAATCATTGACCGATTATTTCTACAAAGGGTGGTGCTGTTGGGCTTGGCGATCACGTTACCGGGATTCCTGATTTACTACCACTTTGGACATCCTGCGGTGGTCGATGGGGAGGTGGTGAACCCATTGTTGCTGACACAAGCTCAAACGGCGGCCTTCTGGGCCATTCTATTGGCTCACTTTGGTTATGTAGTTTCGGCTCGGTCTATCCGGCAATCTGCGTTTACCCTGAATCCTTTCTCCAACCGTTGGTTGCTGGGCGGTATTGTGATCAGTATTGCCATTCGCTTCATTCCTACTGTGGTCCCCGAAGCTGCGACTCTCTTCAGGACTGCGGCCTTCCCCAACGAATGGTGGCCCATGATCTTGCTCTGCTTCCTGCCAAGTTTCCTCGCCATTGAGTCCGATAAGTTGGTTCGTAAGATCATAGCGAAGTAAACTTGTGAACCTTCAGCGGAATGCTCAAATTACCAGTATCCTGAAATCGTTGGACATATTGAGGATAAATTTCGGTATTACGTAAATGTTACACCCTATGAAATTACCTGCAAAATCCCTCGTGCTTCTTATTCTCCTCTCGCTGCTTACTCCATTGTCGGCTCAGCCCAAGAAAAAGAAGAAAGGTGACGGACCTTTGCCAACGAATGTGGAATTAATCGAAGGGATCGAGTACGCGAAGCCCAATGGGATTTCCCTGCAACTGGATGTGTTCCGCCCGAAAGATCGAGCTCAGAAAGTCCCCGCAATCGTCTTTGTGCATGGTGGAGGCTGGAAGAATGGTAGCCGGAAGTCCGGGAAGAGGGGCGTCTGGTTGGTGGAACATGGATTTGCCATTGTCAGTATCACCTATCGTTTGACCGAAAAAGGTCAGTGGCCCGACCAGATCAACGATTGCTATGAAGCCGTTCGCTGGGTTAGAAAGAATGCCGACAAGTATGGATTTGATGAGGACAAAGTTGGTTGCTGGGGAACCAGTGCTGGTGGACATTTGGTCGCCTTGATGGGAACTCGTAATTATCCCGGAAAAGAAGAAGTATCCAGCAAAGTGCAGGCGGTGTGTGACTGGTTTGGCCCATCCGAATTGTTGAGCATGCCTCCCAACAACGTGGGCAATGGCCGGACCGAGGAAGACATCGCCAAATCCAATGGGGCAAAGTTACTAGGAGCCACAGTCCGCGATGTTCCCAAACTCGCTAAAGATGCCAGTGCCCTCGACAATGTTTCCAAAGATGATGCCGCCTTTCTCATCATGCATGGAGACGCCGACAAAGGAGTTCCGGTAATCCAAAGCCAGAAGCTTCATGACAAGCTGAAAGCCAATTGCGTGCCATCCCAACTCGTCGTCCTCGAAGGTGCCGGCCATGGCGGGAAACAATTTGTGTCTGAGGACTCCAAGAAAACGATGCAGGAGTTCTTCACGAAGTATCTGAAGTAATTGTGCCTGATTGCGACGGCCTGAAAGACTGTCGTACCCTTGTGCACAAAGATAGTAGGACGGTCCTTCAGGCCGTCCAATTTAGCTCAGGATCGACTCGACTGGTCCCAGACTGTCTCCGAAGTTCCTGATATTCGCCCCCATGATCTGAGCTGTGGTCAGATGGAGGTTACACAG
>CAYSOI010000709.1:0-2308 GCA_964432425.1 uncultured Opitutales bacterium
CCGTGAAGGCAATGCGTTGCGGAAATTGTTTGATCTGGGATTCTAGTTTTTCGAGCAGGAACATTTGGGTCAAATAAGCTCCGGATTACCGCGGAATCGGCCGCAAAACACACCTTCTAATGCAAGGAGTTTCATTTCGGCAAACTTCAAATGTAGAAATTCCAGAAATGAGGTGTTGAGGGACTTGCATTGGGGTAGCGGCTGTGCACGATACGTCACCCTTTTGCAGACTGTGTGGAAAATTCTAAGTCCAGAAACTTGCTCAACATCCTGATTGTTGGCGGCTCCACCGTGAGTTCACGGATTGCCGGCCTCTTTCGGGACATTCTGATTTATTCCACTTTGGGAACGGGCATTCATTGTTCGGCTTTCCTATTTGCCTTTACTTTACCGAATTTATTTCGGCGACTGCTGGGGGAGGGGGCGTTGACCTCGGCTTTGATTCCTGTGCTGGCCAATGAGCTGGAGAGCAGTGGGAAGGCAGGGTTTTATAAATTGCTGAACAAGGTACTTTCCCGAGTCGCAGTGCTTTTGGCGGGAATGGTCCTGATTGGTTGTGTGTTGATGTGGACTGTTCCGGAGAGGCTGCAGTTGGGAGAGCGCTGGGTGCTGGGGTTGCAATATGGTGCCATCCTGTTCCCGTACCTGTTGATGATCTGCTTGTCGGCGGTCTGTGGGGGAGCGTTGAACAGCATTGGCCGGTTTGCCGCGGTTGCCTTGACTCCCGTGGCTCTGAATTTGTGCATGATCTTTTCCATGGGAGTGTTGGCGGTCTTGTTTGGGGAGACGCCTCGTGAGAAAGTTCTTTGGCTCTGTGGTGGGGTGTTGTTTGGTGGATTCCTGCAGTTTGCCATGCCTGGCTTCGCACTCTGGCGGACGGGTTGGAAGCCACAGCTGGATTTTCATAATTCTCCTGAGATTCAAAGGACTTGGCAGCTGTTTGTCCCAGGAGTCGCCGGAGCTTCCATTTTGCAGGTCAACCTGTTGATTTCCCGTAGTCTGGCCTTTTCACTGGAGGAATCGACGGTCGCCATCCTCTTCCTTGCCAGTCGGTTGGTGGAACTTCCACTTGGGATCTTCACCATTGCTGTGACCACGGTCGTTTTTCCGCAGATTGCCAAGTTGAAGGTGCAGAAGGAACACGACCGCTTCCATGCCATTTTTCAGCGTGGATTGCTGTGGGTGCTGGTGTTGACGATTCCCGCTTCAGTCGGTCTCGGAGTCCTGGCGGAACCGATTCTCGACTTTCTGTTCAAGTGGGGGGTGTTTGATGACAAATCCGTCCAGCAAACGGTTCCCATCCTCCAGATCAGTGCGATCGGTTTACCTTTCTATTCCGCTGTGGCGATGTACACACGTGGTTTTCACGCCCAGGAGGACATGAAGACGCCGCTTCGAGGCTCCGTCCATGTGTTGATTTGCAATGTCGCTCTGAGCCTGATTCTGATGAAGTTTTATGGGATTTATGGACTGGCGACAGCGGGTGTGATCACCAGTCTCTGGCAATGCACCTTCCTGCATCGTCATTTTGAAACGGGCCTCGGCATCCTGAACCTGGACCTTCTGCGAGTGATCTTGGCGTCCACCATCATGGGAGTGCTCTGCCACTTGCTCTGGCAGTTTGAAACCAAGTATCTGGGAACCGGTAAGATCAGCAGCTTCCTTTATATCCTGAACCTGATTCCGTTTGGTGTTTTTGTCTTTTTGACTTCCCTCTGGGCCCTTCGTTTTTCCGAATTCGACGAAATGTACCGGAAGATCATCCTGAGACTTTTTGCCAGACGATCGTGAGTTGACTGTCAGCCAATTTACTTCAGCGGGATGACTCGTGCCGGTCCTTGGATGGGGATGAAGCCTTGAGAGGTCGAGACCCCTTGATTGCGATCCTTGGATCTGGGGTCTACGAATTTATTGATGTCACCGGCTGAGATACGTTGGGTTCGCTTTTCAGGGTTTTGCAGACGTGTGGTATTGTTGAATTCAGAAAAACGGCCGTGATGTTGAAAGGAGAGACCGGGGCTATTGAAGCGTTTGGGCTTGGGGAACTCGGGGCTGGTGTAAGTCTTGGTGGTGGCAGGGGCTTTGAGTTTGTCCCAGAAGGAACGCTTTTGCTGAATCACCTTGGATTGGTAGCGGGATTGCTGGGTTTTGGTGTTCAGGTTGCCACTGAATTGAGAGATGCGGGATTGATTCCGGGAATAGTTGTAGTTGAGTTTGGGGTACTTGGAGGTTCGCTTGGAGTCTTTGAAAAATCCACTGCCGGAATACATTTTGCTCTGAATCCGGTTATGGCGAAGGTCGTAATCCA
>CAYSOI010000710.1:0-2308 GCA_964432425.1 uncultured Opitutales bacterium
AAGACCTATCCGCCGATAACTGGACGGATCATAACGTCACCTTTACACCAACAACGGACCAAGACGGAGTTCCTACCAATTATGAGCGGGTAGAGGCCACACTACCGGCACCGACTGGCACCAACCAATTTCTTAGAATTCAAATTGAACTATGAAGTTTACTTTTGCCTGGTTTGAATGTTTCACCGCACTTGCACTCTCCGACGTAGTCAGAGAGATACCGCCCCATAGATTCCTAATGTGAAAATTTGCGTCCGGGTTTAGCAAATCGATTGCTCTTCATCCTTCTTCTGGCGAAGACGAAGTTGTCCGCAAGCGGCATCAATGTCGTGGCCTTTTTCCATGCGGACGGTGACTTTGGCTCCGCCGGATTCGACTCGGCGACGAAAGGCTTCGATGCGTTTGAGGTTGGGGCGTCGCCAGTCAAGACCTTCTACTGTGTTGTAGGGAATGAGATTGATCTTGGCTCGGAGTTTTTTGGCGTGTTTGGCAAGGAGAGTGGCTTGGGCAAGGTCGTCGTTGACTCCGTGAATGAGAATGTACTCGAAGGTGATGATCTTCTTGCGTTGGTTGACGAAAGTTTCGCAGGCCTGAAGGAGTTCTTTGACTGGATACCTCTCATTGATAGGCATGATCTGCTGGCGGGTTTCGTCATCGGCTCCGTGGAGAGAGATGGCAAGACGAAGTTGGGCAGGATGTTCAGCCAGTTGGAGGATGCGGGGAACGAGGCCGCTGGTGGAGAGGGTGATGTGGCGGGCTCCGATCCCGAGACCTTCCGGGGAGAGAATGGTGTCCAGGGCTGGCAGCAGGTTGGGGAGGTTGGCCAAGGGTTCGCCCATGCCCATGAAGACGAGGTTGTCGATCCGGCGACCTGCTTTGTTTCGGGCCATGAGGACTTGCCCTACGATTTCTCCGGGAGTGAGGTTTCTTTGGAGACCATCCAGCCCGCTGGCACAGAATTTGCAGCCCAAGGCACACCCCACTTGAGAGGAAACACAGAGAGTCAGTCGGTTTGCCCGCTCCCCATCACTGCCTGGATTGGCTGGAATGAGAACACTTTCGATGTACTGGCCATCGGAGAGTCGCCAGAGGAATTTCCTTGTAGTGTCTTCGGAGCCCTGAAGCCTGGCCAGTTCCATGGGTTGAAGTTGCCAGGTTTCCGCAAGCTCTTCCCGCATGGAGGCGGGCAGGTTACTCATTTCATGAAAAGCCATAGCGCCCTTTTCAAAGACCCATTGACGAATCTGCCTGGCCCTAAACTTGGGTGTATCCGGAAACTCCCACTGCTCAGGCGGCAGATCGAGCAAGCTTTTTGCTGATAGTTGCGTCACTGAATTCAACTACTTTCGTCCATTTGCTCTAAGGCGGCCATCATTTCTTCGTCGCTGACATCCCGGACGTGTTGGGTGAAGGTCCACAAGTGTCCTTCCAAATCAAAGACTTCGTATTTTCGGTCTCCGTAAAACATGTCTTCGGGCTCACTCAGGATTTTGGCTCCAGCGGCTTTGGCGTTTTCAAAATGGGCATCGACATCATCGACGTAAATGTAAGTGCCCTGAGTCACTTTGCCTCCAGTTTCCTGAGGTGAAACAAAGTGTTCGTGGCAAGCTTGGCTAGGCCCCAACATGATGAGGGAGTCCTGGACTTCCAATTCTGCGTGCACAATGACACCTCCGGGACCTGGGATTTTCATTCGGGTCTGGAAGCCAAAGGCTTTTTCCAACCATTCGATGGCGGCATTGGAGTCTTTGTACGCGAAGGAGGGAGTGATGCGTGGGTATTTGTCAGGCGGATTCTTGGGCATGGTTTTGAGATGGGGGCTAGTGTTAAAGCGTTTGCCATTCTTTGGAACGTTCAACTGCCATCAACCAGCGTTGACGATGGGCAGCCCTTTCTTCTTCAGGCATTTCTGGTGAGAATTGAGCGTCCGCCTTCCACTTGCTGGCCAGCGTTTCTTTGTCGGGCCAGACTCCTGTTGCCAACCCGGCTAAACAGGCGGCGCCGAGGGCGGTGGATTCTGCGTTATGGGGGCGGGTAAGGGGGACATTGAGCAGGTCGCTTTGCATTTGCATGAGGAGTGTATTGACGGAGGCACCGCCATCGACGCGAATTTCCTGAAGCTCCAAGCATCCGTCTTCCATCATGGCTTCGACGACGTCCTGAACTTGCAAGGCTATACTTTCTAATGCGGCACGGGCAATGTGGGCTCGATTGGTTCCACGGGTCATACCCTGAATGGATCCTCGTGCTTCCGCATCCCAATATGGAGCTCCGAGACCTGCAAAAGCGGGAACCAAGACAATGCCTC
>CAYSOI010000711.1:0-2302 GCA_964432425.1 uncultured Opitutales bacterium
CCCGCTTGAAAGATATTTATGCGGAAGCGATTGCCCGGGACTATCGATTCTTTTCCTATGGGGACGCGATGTTGATTGTCTAATCATCAAACAAGTGTTCCATATGTTTTCATGAGAATCATTTTTGCTACATCATTACTTCTTCTATCGTCGATGGGTTTTGGAAATTCATTCACTCTATCCAATACCTTACCGGATGACCTAAGTGATGCATCAAATGTATTCACCAAATATGTGGAAGTCTTTGGTCTTCGCGTTCTGGCTACAAGCACAGTTTCTGATGAAAAAGTATTACACACGGCCAATGTATTGGCCGAATATCTGGACAATGATGAAAACGGAACCGTCGACCAACCCGAGGTGCTGAGCAAACTTCTGGGCAGTTCAAACTCTGAAATCGCCACCATGGTTCTATTCGCCTCCGAAAACGAGCAGGAATCCTACGATGACGATTTCGAAAACTTGATGCGTGTCCTGGAGAGAACCCAAAACCTGTTTGCCGATGAAATCTTCGAAAACGGCAGTCAGGGTGACGATCGCGATGCCACTCTGGAGGAGGTTCTGCATCTGGTCACGGACCTGGGGTGGGACGAAGCCTTCCCCGAAGTATGGGGCGAGCGTAAAGGATCGACCCTCGCGGATGCCATGGATTTGGCCAGAGGAGGGTACTTTGAAAACGTTCCCTCACAGTATCCGGACGGAGCATGGTTCACCTACTATGACGACACATCCGACTACGCCACCCAAATCACGGAATACCTATACTGGGCAACCACAACCTACCTGGGCGGGCAGGACTGGACGGGACGAACCCACTCCAATTACACCAACGAATGGCAACCCTACACCCGTTCAATGCTTGAGCAGACAGATCCCGCAATTGTATCTCTCATGACTTCCGCATCATACAATTTTCCGATCCAGCAATTGCCTGACGGAAATTATTCCGTTTCTGCTCAAGCCCAAACTTCAGCCATCTTACCCAACGCGAGCTCTCTTGGCTCCGCAAACTGGTATACGAGCTCTTGGTTTGGAACCTATTATGAAACATCCGCTTCCTGGGCCTACCATTTGAACCTGGGTTGGATTTACCTTCCTTCCTCCGACACACAAAGCTTCTGGATTTATCATCCCGATTTGAAGTGGCTCTGGACAACTGAATCGGTTTACCCATGGATCTACCTTGATGAAATCAAAGAGTGGAGGTACTACCTACCGAGCCTTGGATTTTACAAAGCTGAAACGATGTCATGGGATTCGCAAACGGAATTGATTGCCACATTTTCCCAAAGTGACTCCTCTTACAGCTCCGCCTACTACTCGAGTGGCGCAATCACTCCCAACAGCAACATCTCTTCTTGGTTTGATCGATCCCTCGAAATTAACGGACTCCAACTTTTTGTTGCCGCTCAGGTGGGCGGTCAATCCGCAGTTCCTGACGAATGGGCGGAGAAAGTGGCGCAGACAGTAAAATTACTCACCAATCCAAACGATGCAGAAATTGATATTCCATCCCAGGAGAGAATGATCCAAGTCCTCAAAGGAGCTTCAGGCACCTGGCATGAAGGATATCCTACCGCTCAAAGGTTAGCTTACGGTGGAGGAAGTGATTATTCTCCCAACCCACTCACCGATGAAGGTATTCAATCCTATCCAGGCTATCGAAACTTGGATGACTATATGATGAACGATATGATATGGTATCAAAACAGCAGTGACGGTGCAGTCAATACCGTGGGCGATTATGACATTGCCGAGGTTTTGGAGCATCTCATGCACACCATCCATCTATACGGCGTGCCTGGTGCAGTTACCGGTTCACAAGATGCCCTTCAGTGGGATCCAGAATACCATCGGGATTGGCAAACAAGCGAACTCTACTACGCCATGAAAGAGGCGGTCGACAACGGAGTTTTCAGCCTTACAGATTACATGGACGGGAATATTGACTCACCTGAAACCTACCGGCTAATCAGCAAGGAGTATCTCTACCTTTTAAATTTTGGGATGTGGGAGTATGGTCAGGAATTCTGGGAAAACGGCACTCTTGCTCCCGAGTGGAATGATAACGCAAGGACGCCTGCAGGGGTACAGCAAAACAACCCTTTAGGTTTCGCCCTCTTTAACAATTACCTTAAGCCTGTTTTATCCAAACCCACGTTATCCGACCTCAGATCAATTTTTCAGGATAATGACGGCGGAGTCTCGGGATATGTCAGTGATTGAGAATCATTACTCAATCAGCCACCGAAGCAAAGCAGGTTTTTTTCTCCGCGGATCAGAATCTTATCATTTACCGGAA
>CAYSOI010000712.1:0-2296 GCA_964432425.1 uncultured Opitutales bacterium
AGCATCCATGCTTCGTACCAACTGTTGGGGCGCACGATGGCATCGTAAGCTCCACCCTGTCCGACCCTAATACGCTGGGCGGCGATGGGTGGAGTGCGGTTTTCTTCCCTTTCGGATCCAATTCTTTTGAGGAATACAAAGGATTCACCCTTGTAGGCATGAAGATTTCCATCGAGGGTGGAGGCAAGGAATGCTTCCCAGGATTCGGCAAACCTTTTGAGGTGCCCATCCAGTCTATTTCGTCCACCAGGAAGTGCGCGGTATGCCAGCAAGGTGGCATCAATTGCGGAAGCCAATTCCTCACGGTCCGTCTGGATGACAGAGTGACCGGAAATTTCGGAAGTGGGTCCGGTGAGGCCATTGAGAGCGATGGAGTATTCTCCCCATTTTTCCAGTTGATCTGATATTGAGAGCTGGGTTTGTTCAAGCTTTTGGAGAAATACTAAGTGAGCCTGGGTAATGGCGCTGTGCTTGGAGGAATCGATGGCGGCACTTATGGCATTATCCCGCATGGTGGTTGCAGTGGTTGCGAAGGCATTCCAAAAGTCATCACTGCTAAGCAGAGAGGAGGCGGTTCTGGCAATTGTGGAATGGATTTTAGCATCTTTATGGGCATGTTCTCTGAAAAGATCCCAACTGGTTCCACTAAGGTTTTTACCATTGGCAAAAGACAAGCCATTTGGCAAAATTTGACCGGCAAAACTGATTTCATCGTCATTTGCCCCGAATATACTTTCTTCGATTCCCTCGGAAAGGCGGCCTAAGGAAGTATATTCGTTTTCGGTAAGATCCATATTTGCATGGCTGACGCCGCATGCCGCCTGCTTGGGTTGGTTCACCGAAGGACCGGTGGTAACTGCCCGGCCAAATATTTGAGCTCCGGGAGCAGAACCATGCCACCCGGGTTGCCGGATACCCACTCCGGGGTCACTCTCAAGGTATTTTCCGTCTTCACTCACAGTCATGGGGCCGGATATTTCCCAGACGCCGGTGTCGTGGTCAAAGCTCCAAAGGGCGGACTTGGCACCAGGTGGTAAATTATCGACGTTGGGAAATCTGGCCGGAACGGGCACATCAAAGTTGGTGGGGCCATCGGTTTGTATGGTAATCACCAAAGGCATGGCGAGGGATTCGGGAAGGGGTTCGGGTAGGCGATCGGGGTCGACAGGGGCGATACCCACACTGCCTCCCGTAGATCCATCATCTGATTGAAGAGACCCGGGCGGAATGGTGATGGAAGTAGCTTCGAGCATGGCAATCTGCTCGGGGCTGGCTTCGTCTAGGTAGCCGGATGCAAACGCAACCTCTGTTTCTTCATTAGGGTTGAGGGTTTGCAGGGCACCTTTTTTAACCAGAGGTAAATAAATATTTCCATCCCTTGGGTCTGAATTGTAGGAACCATCTTCATTGTAAGTCCCATACTTGGTGGCGTTTACTTCTTTTCCAGGAACGGCTTCCCATGCTTTCCCCACAAAGGTGTAATAATCCCGTTCTTTCCAGTTGTTGCTTGCCAAGGTTTCACCGGGTTGGCCAGAAACGAGCCGACCGTCAACGACAACAAAAAAGCGGCCGATAGGTGCGGAAGTGAGCCGGAATTCCCCATTTGCGTCGGTTAAGACAGTCCATTGCTCTTCGTTTCCTACTACTGATACGATTACACCCTCTAGGGCTTTCTCTCCCTCTGAATTGTCCGAATCAAGTACACGGCCCTTGACCACGGTGCTCGGGTCACTTGCTTCCACGGCAAGAGTGGAAAAAGTCCAAACTCCAACACCTCCTTGTTCTCCGTCACCATCTAAGTCGATAGGGCGGTCCATAAAGTCAGTGAGGCTAGATCCATCAAATGTGATGGTGACATTGGAATTGGAAGGCCAGCGGGAACCGTTTAGGAAAAGCGTGGCTTTCATCCGATCTGATGACAATCGGGCGGATGTAACCTGCAGATCTCCGCTGGAGACTGCATAAAACATCTCCGGGGTGATTACTGAACCCTCTTTGAGAGGCATGTTAAAGCGCACCACAAATTCCCTGGTCAGGGCAATGTCGCCCTCGCCATGGTATGGACTTGTGGATAAAACTGAGGTGAGAGGCATTTGCTTCTGAGGCTCTCTTTTGAATACGAACTCAAGGGAGTCCTCCACATCAAAAGAGTTAACCAATCCGTCTCCATTTACATCGGCTTGCCATTTTAAAACTTCCGAATTGGTGATGAATTCTGTTCCTTGGATGTGGTTAACCATTAGAACAGTATCTAATAAGTTTACCACGCCATCTCCATTTAGGTCACCAAGGGTTT
>CAYSOI010000713.1:0-2291 GCA_964432425.1 uncultured Opitutales bacterium
TGGGCATTGATCCCAATCGACTGGCTGCCGGAGGAGGTTCCGCCGGAGGGCATGTCGCGGCCGCGACCGGAAACCTGCCTGGCCTCGACTCCAAAGAAGAAGACAAGAATGTATCCTCCAAACCCGATGCCCTCTTGCTCTTCAACCCCGTCTATGACAACGGCCCCAAAGGGTATGGACACAGTCGGGTACAACCACGCTGGAAAGAAATCTCCCCGTTTCACAACATTCGCAAAGGTGCACCGCCGACCATCGTTTTTCTCGGCAGTAATGATAAGCTCATTCCCGTTTCCACCGCAGATGAATTTGATGCAAAAATGGAAGCTGCGGGCTCCCGTTGCGACACTCACATTTATGAAGGTGCCACTCACGGATTCTTCAACTTTGGCAAAAAGGGCAAGGATGGCACCAACTATTTCAACGATACTGTCCACAAAATGGACAAATTCCTATCCTCTCTCGGATGGTTGAAGGGTGAACCAACACTTAAAGCCAAATGAATCGCATCCTGTTTCTATTCCCCTTCCTCGCAGTCATTCTCACTGCCCAGGAAGAAACTCCCTACGGCGAATTCTCTGAGCCCAACTTCCCGTTTCACACCTGCACCCTTGATCTCAATCACCTCGGGGAGCAATTTCCTACGCCCAATGAAGTTCCCAGAGCCATCGTAATCAAGCTGGGCAACAATCGCCACATTTGCTGGGATACCGACCTGCTCCGCATTGCCGCATGGTGGGAAGAAGGATTTGTGGAAATGAAAGGAATGGCGTCCTACAGTTACCATCCTGTTCGGGCCAAAAAGAAGGTCTCCCCCGGCACCAAGAAACTACCCAGAATCGAAGGCAAACCTCTCTTGACTACCGGCATTTATCCGGGTTGGTATGCGGGAGAAAAACCCCTGCTCAAAGACCCTCGTAAACGGGCTCCCAACCCCAAGGAAAACGGCCTCGGTGCCCTCCCCCTCAAAATGGGCAGATGGAACGGGCTGTACCGAACTCAGGACAAAGTCGTGCTCAGCTACGAAGTGGGCGGCATCCCCATCGAAGAGAATTTTGACTCCGGCAAAGACGGTCGCCCCAATACGCTCTCCCGCAACATTCACATTCGTAAAAAGACTACGACCCCACTCCACCTGGTCATCGGCGAAATTCCCGACCTGCATTCTGTCCGCTACGACAAGACCCAAAAGATGACCATTGTTCAGCACAAAGAAAATGGAAGCGAGGTCACCGCAATCGGCTACATCTCTCCGACCAAGACCCTGAAGGTGCATGTGCAGGATAAACGCTACCTCCTCCTCACCATCCCCAAAGGCACTCCCCCCACCATGCTCAAACTCATTACCTGGCGGGGAGTATTGGAAAACCTTGCCGGGGTGCACTATTTGTCCACCAACAACATCCCGGACCTCAATACCCAACAAGGCGGGGCAAACCTTTGGGAAGGATTCGATATACACAAACTCCCCGAACCGGAAAAACCGGATGCCGCCTCCCTGGCTACCTCCATTCAGGTGGAGAAAATCCCGCTCCCTCTACCCAATCAATGGAAACGAAACTTCCGCCCCGTATCGGTTTCCACCTGGAAAAAAGGAGCCCATGCTGTCGTGACCTTTGATGGCGATGTCTGGCTCATGGTTCAGGCCCAAAAAAGAAAGGAAAAGCAAATCAAATGGAAACGCTACGCCTCCGGACTTCATGAGCCCATGTCCATTGAATCGCATGACGAAAAGCTCCTGGTCTATACCCGGAACGGCATCATCCGACTGCACGACTTTAACAACGACTTCGAAGCAGATTATTACGAAAACTTCTCCAATCATTTTGCCCAGACCACCGAAACCCGTGAATACGCCAACAGCCTTGAAAAACTCCCGAACAACAAAGGTTTTATCCTCGTAAAAGGCGGCATTCAAGCCAACTCCCGCGGCATCCACAACAATCATCTCCTTCACATCAGTCCCGACGGCAAAACTGCCACCACCTACGCCCATGGACTCCGAGAAGGCTTTGCCGCAGCTCACCCAAAATCCGGGCTGGTTTATGCCACAGACCAACAAGGCAACTGGACACCAACCACCCCTGTTCATCAGGTCAGGAAGGGTGCGTTCCTTGGCTTCAAATCCCCCAATGATAAAGGGAAACACCCCCCAACGGCCGAACCCTTTGTCTGGGTACCTCATGCCTCCGCCAGATCCGGAACAGACATTCTCTGGGCGCCGAAGGACTTTGGGCCGCTTTCCAATGAAATGATTCTGGTCGATTATCATCGGCCAGGCTTGATCCAGATAT
>CAYSOI010000714.1:0-2286 GCA_964432425.1 uncultured Opitutales bacterium
GGATTTCCTCCCTTGTAGACCACCATTGCTGGAGTGATTTTTTTTCATCCATGACCGCTTTGGCAAAGGTTTCCCGCTGAGCTGGTGTTGCCAGGGAATACACCGCTCTGCCCAAGGTTCCCCGGTTGGCGGCCCGCCCACTTTGGTAGCGAAGGGCAACAAAACCAAAAAACTGGGCATTCTTCCCGACGGAGAGTTTTTCATTGTCCGCTGGAGATCCTGTGATCCAGCTGAACCCCTTCGAGGCCAGGGCGATTCGGATCTCCTTTTCTCCTCTCAGCCCACTGTATTCAGAGGCTTCCCACGCTGTCGTATCCTTGGTATCCGGCTCGGGTGTCTCTTGCAGGTTGCCTGTTCGTGGGAATTTCTTTCCTCCTTTTTCTCCTTTTCCCTTTGGGCCTTTGTTCTTTCGGTCACCTTTGCTTTTCTTGGCCTTGTCCACTTCTTTAATGGATGGCGGGTTGGCTGGGTCATATCCAGGGTTTATCACCGGGAGTTGGGCTTGGGTGTCTGACAAATACTTCTCCATCCGAGTCAGTAAGGATTTTGCTACTGCTGGTTGTTCAATTGCCAGGTTCCTGGATTCTGTGATGTCCTTGTATATGTCGAACAAATGGAGTGAATTGTCCTCGTAAAAGCGGAGGAGTTTGTACTGGCCAAGGAACAGGGCGGTGTGCGGGGCATCCCCCTGGTAATGTGGGAAATGAAAGACCAGCTCTTCCCTCAGACGTTTTACTGGAAGATTTCCACCTTTGAGCAAGTTGACGATTGAACCTCCTTCGATATGGGGAGGGAAAGGATGTTGGATCCCAGCCAGACGGCAGAACGTAGGGAACCAGTCATAACCCACAACTCGCTGGTGGCACCAACTCCCTGGACGCACTCCCGGTCCTCGAACGACCATCGGGACACGGATCCCACCTTCCCATGCATCTCCCTTGCCCCCCTTGAGGCGAGCTCCCCTGCTGCTTGCTCCATTGTCTGCCATGTACACGATGTAGGTATTCTCAGCTAATCCAAGGGCATCCATTTGGCTCAGGAGTTCGCCGACACCGCGGTCCAAGTCCTCGGTAATTGCTGCCCGGCCAACTTCCTTCTCATTTCCCCTGGGGAGGAGTTTTTGGTACTTTTCCACCATGGCCTTGGAGGCATTCTGGGGATAGTGTAGAGCATGATAGGACATCTGGATAAAAAATGGCTTTCCCATCTTTTGGCTCTTTTCCATGAATACGGCTGCCCGTTTTCCCATGCCGAAGATGTCTACAGGGTTTGGGTCGACGTGGGGCTCCGCGTCCTTGTTCCCGGTATTTCCGTCACTTTCATGGTAGCCATGGTTTTCCGGCCCTCCTCCCTGTAAGTGCCATTTCCCGAAGTGGGCAGTCTGGTAGCCTACCTTTTGTAAGACTTCTCCAATGGTCAGCTCCCCTTCCTGAATGCTTTTTCGGCTTTGTGGTGGGATCAGTTTAAAGCCATCCTCTCCCTGCATTACCGGTGCGGCTTTGGTCCAACCACATTGGGCCGGACTTTTCCCTGTTTGCAGGCTGATACGGGTGGGAGAGCAGACTGGAGCTGGCGAATATGCAGAGCTGAACCGCATCCCCTGGCTTGCGAGTTTTGCGATGTTTGGTGTTTGGATGACAGGATGTTTTGATGCCTCCATATCCGGGTGCATCTGGCAGGAGAGGCCATTCCATGCCTGGTCATCCGACAAGAGTAACAGGAAGTTCGGGAGCCCTGCATATAGAGGTTGGAAAAGAATTAGAAGGGAAAGGAACCAGTATTTCATCTTTTGCCTGCCAAATTATGCAAAATCCATGCCACAATAAAGGCTTCTCTAATTAGATTGTGAAGCTGCGTGAATGGATGTCTGGGCTCAAGTTAGAGATTTGGGCATTCCCTGTTGATGGAGGAAAATGGGGAATCCTTACACTCGATGTTGGGGATTATTCACCATTCGGAAATGCGTGAAATGGAAACTGGCTGACAGGTCTACCTGTCCATTTGATCCTCTTGGCAGGCTCAAGGTTTCGTTGGATGAGGGTAATGGAAAAGAGTTGCCAGAAATCTCACGAAAGTTGGTCGTATCCAGGCAAGGGGTTCTATCCAAAGCAGTACCTTCATGGCAGTGCCCGGTCGCCTCCAGGCACGAAGTGCCGACAGCATTTAGCTAGCGGGTGCTAACCCGCAGAAAAGAGGAACACAGTCATCCCAAGCTGTGAAACAGCGACAGCAGATCCATTGCGAAGATGACTTGCTGCCGCCGTTTCACGGCTATTGTTTTCCGGG
>CAYSOI010000715.1:0-2278 GCA_964432425.1 uncultured Opitutales bacterium
CCTTCATGACGACCATGATACACCTCCACAAACTCCCAGCCATTTTGTTGATCCGGGTGGAGCTTGGTCAACTTTTCCAAATCCTCCACTTCTACGCCAAGCTCCTCCTGACATTCCCGAATGGCCGTGGTGTAATAGGCTTCGCCACTATCAACATGGCCGGATGCGGAACTGTCCCAACAATTGGGTGCCGTATCCTTATTGGGTGAACGCTTTTGAAGAAAGACCTGCCCCGCTTCATTGAAAAGCAACACATGGACGGCCCGATGGAACAGTTTCCGGGTATGCACTTCCTTTCGAGTCGCCGTCCCAATGACATTGTCTTCCGAATCTACCAGATCGAAGACCTCATCATCTCGCTGCGCCAACTGCATCCCCATACCTTCTGAGCCCGTCTTAGCGAACCAATGTGCGAAAGTCCGGAAAACCAACGGTCAACCCATCGGGAATCCCCTTGCAGACCGCTGCGACCGCATCGTGTGAATGCAAAGATTCCAAATGAGAACAAATGACCCGGAAATCCCGAATCCGAGGGTCCGAATCCAATTCCTTGTGCAACAGACGCACCGCATCTTCCACAAAGATCTGAAACGCTCCATTTAACTCAGCAAACGCTTGCTCGTCTTCCCTTCTCACCATGACCTGCGTTTCCGTCTTCAACGCATTCAAGCAATGCTGGTGCAAATCCTCAATATTCAGAGATTCGCCATTGGCCACCTCCACCGTGACCCTGGCCGTACTTCGCTGGGAATGAGGAATCCCGTACACATTACGCTGGTCTCCGGCATGGTCCGCCAAGCTACTGGAGCAAGGGCAAGCCGACGAGTAAATGTAATCCATCTGCAGGAATTTCTTAAAATTCCCCTCACCATCAATATTGGCCAGAAAACCAATCTCGTAGTACTGAAACCCTTCCAGTCCACTCCGAAGACTCGATTTGACCAACGGATAAGGAAAGTGAATCTGAAGGTGTGCAATTTCTTCGCCCAAAGTTTCCTGAAAACGAAGGAGAATCGTCTCCAGAGTATCCAGGGTAAACACCTCATCCTTAAATTCATAAAAAGTCCGCATCACCCGGGACATATTGATCCCCTTGTCCCCGGCTTTCAGGGAGACGGTTCCCGTGATGGAAGCATGCACTTCCCGGGCCGGCCCCGCATCGCCCTTGACTCGGATCGGCATGCGAAAGTTGGAAGAACCCACCTGGGCGACGGGTACATCCGCCCCCTGAATGGCGTGTTCAGCAGTGTTTTGAATGTCTGGAAGACTCTCTCGATACTCTTCAGTAATCTGGAGAGACTCTTCATATTTTCTGGATGGTGGCTCTTGGCTGCCCATGGGCTATAGATCGGTCAATTCGGAAACAGGATAAAAAAAAGAACGCGGTACTATGGGGTTTCCAGACTGCCTGTAAATCTTGGAATTGAGAAGAAATCAAGAAGTTACCCAAAAAAATCTTTGCATGCTCGAAATGAACTCCTCAAGTTCACCCCCCAAGACAATGGGGTACACTTTTAAAATTTTAGGGTCCAGCAGTTCGGGCAACTGCTCACTTCTGAAAACGCAGGAGAGTTGCATCTTAATCGATGCAGGTTTTTCAGGAAAACAGATCACCCAAATGCTCGAAAACGCCGGAGAATCGGTCGAAGCAATCGATGCCGTCTTCATCACTCACGAACATTCCGACCACTGCAAAGGCGTAAGAGGATTGGCCAAGCACGGCATTGAATTCTTTGCCAACACCCCTACCGCCAGAGCCATTCAAAGCAAATTGACCAACACCGCCAAATGGAACGTCTTTAAATCCGGACAAACCTTTCAATTTCGAGACATCACCATCGAATCCTTTTCCATCCCCCATGATGCCTACGACCCCGTCAGCTACATTTTTTCCTGGGGGGAAGAAGATTTGTTCAACCCCCACCGTTCCCTCGCCTGGTTGACCGACCTCGGGCATGCCACCAAAAACATCTGCGAGAAAATTCGGGATGTGGACTACCTCGTACTGGAAGCCAATCACGATGTCGCCATGCTCGAAAACGACATGAATCGCCCCCTTTCTCTCAAACGCAGAATTCTCGGCCGACATGGACACCTCTCCAACGCCGCCGCCCTAAAACTCCTCGAAACCATCGAAAAACCCAAATGGCGGGAAATCTTCTTCGCCCACCTCAGCAAAGACTGCAACTCCACCTCCCTCGTCCAAGAAACCTTTGCCCCCTTTTGCGAAATCAACAACTACCGCATGCAAGTCGTCAACCCCCTCTCCAACGAAGTC
>CAYSOI010000716.1:0-2269 GCA_964432425.1 uncultured Opitutales bacterium
GAATTGTTACTGTGGGATCTCGCAGTAGATGACCTGAGGCGAGACGCCTCAGCTACTTTCCGGCGAATACCGTTTGGCCCAGAGCTTACTGGCAGCCTTCACTATCGTGCCAGGCAAGTGATCACGTTATCGCACAGAAAACAACATCCCGGCCGCCCACCTTCAAGAAAGGAAACCAGGAGGGGGAGATCGAAGCCGGAAAGTTGCTCGAACTTGAATAGAAATGGAAGCGATTCTGAAAGGAACCGCTCTATAGGTCGTATAGGACATATACAGCCTATCGCTGCACGAATGGTGTCAGACCGACTTCCCAAACTACCGTTTCGCCGGGACAATCTTCAGGTCCTTACTGGCCTTCCCACGTCGGACTTTCATCGGGTACTCCTTCCCTGCCTTACATTTGGCAAGAACGGTAAGCAGAGACTCCATGTTTTTGATGGGCTTTTTGTCGAGGGATTCTAGGACATCTTCGGGTTGGACACCTGCTTTTTGGGCTGGGGAACCAGCCATCACTTCGAGGACTTTCACACCCTTCTCTTCACCGGCGTCTTCCATGCGGACACCGATCTTTACTTTGGGGCGACTTCGTTCGAACTTAGCGTACTTGGGAGCGGTTTCGAGATTGGCAACGGCATGGGTCAGGTGCTGGACGTAGGTGGTGACTTTGTGGAGCCCGGCAAAGTCGATCTTGTCGGCGGTGTCGGCGGGAGTGTGGTACTCGTCATGAGTTCCTGTGAACAATGCCAGAGCAGGGACTCCGGCATTGTAGAAGGAGGTGGAGTCGGTGGGGAGAAACGGGTTGGCCAGACGTTGGATTTTGAGGTCGGTCTGAATGCCATCGAGCAAGGTCTGCCAGGTGCTGCTGGAACCTGTGGCCTGGACTCGCAAAGGATTATCCCCCAATCGTCCCACCATATCGAGGTTGAGGTAGGCGGAGACATGGGGTGCCAGTGATGGATTCTCCTCTTCTCCATTGGTCGCTTTCTTCACGTAGTACTTCGAGCCATGAAGCCCCATCTCTTCCCCAGACCAACCAGCAAAAACAAGATCCCGCTGAAGCTGGAGTGTTCCCGCAGCCTTCTGTCCGGCATAATATTGGGCCAACTCCATAAGAGCGGAAATCCCGGAGGCATTGTCATCGGCACCAGGATGGATTTTCGTCATATCTTCACCTTGAGCACGAGTGCCTCCTTTGTCGCCAAAACCCAAGTGATCGATATGCCCACCAACCATCACCGACTCGGCACCGGGCTTCTCCCCCGCTGGCAACCTTGCCAGGACATTGCGGGCTTGCAGGTAACGGGTCTTCAAACCAATCCGGGCCTGAATGGTGTAAGGAAGTGGAAAACTGCGGATCTCGCCATCCTCGTAGTGGGCTTTGTAGAGTTCTTGAAATGCGGAGCTTTTCGGGTTACCCGCCAGGAGCGTCGCAGCAAGTTTGTCGCTGATGGTGAAGGCGGGCAAAAGGTTGTTCCCTCCACCGACGTTGATGGCCGGAGTCACGACCTCTGGTCCCACATCCGGATTGGACGCTTTGACAAACAAGATGCCGACGGCACCGAGCTTCTTGGCATCCTTCGCTTTCGCGGCAAGTGGAGCAAAGCGTTTCAATGCCTTCTTGTCCTTCGGGGAACCTCGCAACAGCACCAACCACTTCCCTTTCGCGTCAATGCCTTTGAAGGAGTCGTAGTCCTTGGTCTTGATGCCAAAACCTGCAAAGACCGCAGGAGACGATTTGACTTCCCCGGAAGGACTGAAACTCAAGGGCTCCAGATCCTGGCCTGCCTCCAGCTTGCGTTCCATCCCCAGTGGCCCAGAGATTCCAAAATGCACATAATTCTCTCCATCTTTCTCCTTCCCCTGAGCCACTTGAAAGGACTGAAAATAGGATCCCTTTTCCCCCGCAGGCTCCAGGCCCAACCCATTGAAAAACTCAGCCAAATAAGCCGTCGCCATTCGTTCCCCACGACCTCCCGTACCCCGCCCCTCGTACTCCGGAGAAGCCAGACGTTTGACATACCGCTCCAAGTCGCAGACCGAGATGGCGTCCGAGCTGGATTCCAAAGCTTGGCGACCTTGTTCCGCAGCCTTGGATTCAGCCGCCGAAAAACTGGCTTCACCGGCTAAACGGACACCCGTTTGCAGATAAAAAAGGGAGAGGCAAAGGCTGGTGAGAATAAGCGATTTGTGGATGGAAAACATCCCAAATCAGATGGAAAGAATGACCGCTTCACAAGATCATATTTGAAGTGTAGTGTTTTGAAAATGG
>CAYSOI010000717.1:0-2262 GCA_964432425.1 uncultured Opitutales bacterium
TGGGGTCGGACTGGAGGTCGTAGAGTTCCCACTCTTCGATATCGTAGTAGTTCATGAGTTTGTAGCGGCCGTCGTAGACGCCTTCGTGGCGGTGGACCATGTGCCAGCCTGGATACTCGTAGTAGTGATAGTAGTGGGCGGAACGCCAGTTCTTGGGTTTGTTGCCTTTGAGGAGGGAAACGAGGCTCAGGCCCTGCATATCGGAAGGTTGTTTGGCTCCGGCGATATCGAGGAAGGTTTGGGCGAAATCGAGATTGGAAACCAAGTCCTTGTTGACACTTCCTGGACAGGTGACTCCTGGCCAGCTGACCAGCAAGGGGGTGCGGTAAGATTCATCAAACATGAACCGCTTGTCGAACCAGCCATGTTCGCCGAGATAGAATCCCTGGTCACTGGAGTAGATGAAGACGGTGTTGTCGGCCAGGCCTTCGCATTCGAGATGCTTTTGGAGGGCTCCGACACTGTCATCCACGGAACGAATGCAGCGGAGGTAATCCTTCACGTATCTTTGGTATTTCCATCGGATCAGGTCCTTGCCTTTCAACTTTGCTTTGAGAAATGCTTCGTTCTTGGGCTTGTACGCGGCATCCCATTGTACCTTTTGCTCTTCAGTAAAACGGTTGAGGTACATATTCATGTGACCGGTTTCGTTGATTTCCCGAACCTTGAGATCACGCTCCAGCGTCATGCTTTTCTCGATGCTCATGTCCTGTTCTTTGGCCGCGGTTCCACGGTTCTGGTATTGGTCGAACAAGGTGTCCGGTTCAGGCATGGTGATGTCATCGAAGAGATTCAGATATTTCGGAGCCGGATCCCAAGCCCGGTGCGGAGCTTTGTGCTGCACCATGAGGATGAAGGGCTTGTCTTTATCGCGTTGGGAAGTGAGCCAGGTCTTGGCTTTTTCTGTCAGGATCTCACTGACATAGCCCGTTTCCCGGTGTCGCCCCTTGGGAGTGATGAAGTCCGGATTGTAGTAACTGCCCTGCCCTGGAAGAATCTCCCAATGGTCAAATCCAGTCGGAGTGCTGGCCAAATGCCATTTCCCGATCAAAGCAGTCTGGTAGCCGACCTTTTGGAGCAACTTTGGAAAGGTCTGCTGGGAGCCGTCAAACTTGGTTGCCTCATTTTTGTAAAAACCATTCAGGTGGCTGTACTTGCCCGTAAGAATAGTAGCCCGACTGGGACCACAGATGGAGTTGGTCACCATGCAGCGTGTAAACCGCATACCTTCTTTACCAATGCGATCAATGTTGGGAGTCGGAGCGACTTCGGCCAGATGTCCACCATAGGAACTGATCGCCTGCGTAGCGTGATCATCCGAGAAAACAAAGACGATGTTGGGGCGGCTTTGTGCGTTAGCGACATTGGTAAGGAGGATTCCTAAGAGTAGCGTGAGGCGTATTGGGCTTAATTTCATGGTTCTATTTCAAAATGCATGAGTTTCAGGTCTTTTCTTAATCATTCTTCTCTTCAAATTTCTTCACCTTGTTCAAGCTGAAGGCGAATCTTATCTTTCTCCCTTTCAATCTCCGCAGCCAACTCCTCTTCACTGGGAAGGTAGAATTTATATTATGTCGCAAATATTTGTTCATTGCCTTTCAAAATTGAAAAAGGGGCAATATCCTTATCCGTTTCTGAGCAGAGAACGATACCCACAGTTGGATTATCATCACCACCTTTGATCGTCTCGTCGAACATCCTTACGTACATATCCATTTGCCCAACATCCTGATGTGTAATTCTCTCAGACTTTAGGTCAATCAGGACAAAACACTTGAGGATGAAATTATAGAACACCAAATCGATAAAGTAATCTCGTGTCTGAGTCCGAATGAGCTTTTGCCTTTCCACAAATGCAAAGCCTTTCCGAAGCTCCAAAAGAAACTGGTGCAGGTTATTGATAATCGCAGTTTCAATATTTGATTCAGTAAGGCCCACTTCACGAGGTAAATTCAAAAATTCAAGCATACTTGGATTCTTTACAAACTCGAAGGTATCCTTCTGAAACAAGGATGATGCCTTCTCCATTTCCTCAATTACTGGCTCCTGGATTTGGGAAGCCAGTCGTCGCTGGTAGTATTGAGTAGCAATATTGCGGTCGAGTATTCGAACAGACCAGCTATTCGAAGCTGCTTCGGTAATATACCAATCACGTGCAGCGGAATCAGAGACCCTTAACAAATGCCTGATGTGTGTCCAGCTGAGCTTTGTAAATAAGTCTGATTGAAGCTGGGTTTCAAATTCGGCACTCGCTGAGTGCCA
>CAYSOI010000718.1:0-2260 GCA_964432425.1 uncultured Opitutales bacterium
CAAAGCATGCTCCTTGCCCGTCGACTTGCCGAAGTGGGTGTCCCCTTCATTCAAGTGAACTGGAGTCTCGGAGTCGATGGACTCGAAGAAGGTCCACTCATGGGTTGGGACACTCATCGAAATGGCTTTGGACAACTCATGACCTACCACGCCCCGGTCTTTGATCGAGCCTTCTCTGCCCTGCTGGATGATCTCTATGATCGAGACATGATTGGCAGCACCCTGGTTACCGCATTCGGTGAAATGGGACGGACTCCAAAGATCAACCGCACAGGCGGTAGAGATCACTGGGCAACTTGCACTTCCCTTTGGGCTGGAGGTGGCATCGAAGGTGGCAAAGTCATTGGCTCTACAGACAAAATCGGCGGCGAACCTGAAAATGACCCAGCGACACCTCTCATGGTCGGCACAACCATCGCCGAATGCATGGGACTTGGCATCCAGGAACGTGCCGAACTCAACGTTCTGGACGGCGGCACAACCATTCCCAACCTTTTGTCTTAATCCTTGGATGAACTGGAGGCCGTGGATTCTCTTTTGCCTGCTTCTTTCCATCATTGAGGCAAAGCAACTTACAACGGATGGACTTCCCAAAAGAGACCCGCATTTCTGGGAGGATGGGAAAACCCTGACCTACACAGTCGAAACCATCGGGAGTCACCGCAACAATGTGAAGCGGCTCAACCTGGAAGACGGAACCTCCGAGTTTTTCTTCAATGGCAATAATCGCAATCGGTCTGACCGTGAATTGAAGGCCTCGAAAAGCGGAAAAGCCTATGCCTACAACAGTGTTAGTGGATTAAGTTCGAGGATTACCTACATCAATCAATCTCTGGATCTCCATACCACCATGCCGAATATGGGAACAGCGAGTTGGTGTAACTGGCCAACCGTTTCTCCCAATGGCCGGTTTATGGCCTTTACCGAAGGGGCGACAATTCTCTACCTCTACGATTCCGACTATGGAAAGGCCACCACAGAAAACCTCCGTAGATTGACCTATGACGGCGCTACCCATAGCGACCTTTACCCGTCGTTCTCTCCTGATGGCAAGCACATCGTCTTTTCTTCCAACCGCGACAAAGATTACGAGATCTACATCATGGAACGAGATGGCAGTAACCAAACCCGCATCACCCAATCCCCCGGCATTGATCGCCATCCAGTCTTTTCCCCGGATGGCAAACACATCGCCTTCACCTCCAACCGCGATGGGAACTACGAAATCTACATCATGCAACGAGACGGCTCCAACCCTCAACGCATTACTTCCCATCCAGAACGTGACGACTACTGCACCTGGCACCCAAACGGGAATGACTTGGTAATGGTCAGTGAACGGAACGGGCACTTTGATCTCTACCTGGTGAATGTGATCGACATAATTAGTCAATAATTGACCACATTTGTTAGCATAACACAACACACCTAAGCATGTGGTTTTGCATAAAATAAGCATTCAAATTCACTTCATTGATACACTTGACTGAATTACTAATCATTTCAATGATCCCGCTTAGTGTTCTTGAAATTAGATAGTTGTTGGGCAAAAACGGATAAGGAAACAGGAAAGCCTGTTTTGGGCGTAAAGGAGCATTGCCTGACAGTCGGGCATGTCGCGAAGGTGATTTTCGAATCCCTACCAGTCAAACAACAGGAGATCCTCCCCAAAGGCTGTATCACAACCATAGCCGCTCATGACATTGGGAAACTCACACCTGGATTTCAACTGAAAGCCCCTCAATGGGAACACTACGACGAAGTACGAAACACTGTTATTGCAGATGCCCTTGAGAGGAATCACGCCATCCTCAGCCAGTCACACTTCTGCCAATGACTTCCCCACACCCGTGGGGATAACTTGGGGGCGTCAATAGGGTTTTCTTCTGCGGTTTTTCCACGTGTCTGACGTGCCGATCGTTTCCGCGATGCAACCCCAAAGGCGGTTTAAGGCGGGGGCTGGGCCGTCAAGCCTCCTCGGAGGGGGCGGCAAACCGGACTAGGGTTGCTGCGCCGACGGCCATGGCGGCCAAGATGGAGAGCTCGGAAACGTCCAAATCCATAAATGCACAAAGAAGGATGGAGATGACGATTGCCCAAAACAAGCCAAGCCCGCGACAAAGGACGGTGAGGGCGACGGCGAGAATTAATGTAAGGGCGGGCTCCATGGCAACAAGGTCAGCAACTGGAACATACATGTCAAGCTGGTAGCCTTTTGAGTGAATTTCCCCACACCCGTGGGGAGGATTCGGGTGAGTTT
>CAYSOI010000719.1:0-2251 GCA_964432425.1 uncultured Opitutales bacterium
CTTCTCCAGTGAATGCAATGACTCCTTCATGCAAGGCATCCTTATTCTGGTTCAGGTAAAGAACGTACTCGGAGATCCCGTCATTGAACTGGTAATGCGCTTTTTGGGGATGTTCATCCCGCTCATCTTCTACATGAATAGAAATTCCCGGATTGAGGAATGCCAGTTCGCGAAGACGCTTGGCCAGGATTTCGTATTTGAAATCGAGGGTTTCGGTAAAGATTTCCGGGTCGGGCTTGAAGGTAATTTTGGTACCGGTTTCCTCCGTATCCCCGATAATGGTCATTTTCTGGGTGGTGTTTCCCTGAGCAAATTTCATCTGGTGAATCTTGCCTTCCCGACGCACTTCGGCTTCAAACCACTCGGAAACCGCGTTGGCACACTTCGCACCCACTCCGTGCAGACCACCGGAAACCGCGTAGGCGCCTTTACCGAACTTCCCCCCGGCGTGAAGGTTGGTCAGTACCAGTTCGAGGGCGGGGATGCCGTATTTGGGGTGGATATCAATCGGGATACCCCGCCCGTCATCAGTCACCGAGCAGGAACCGTCCCGATGAATAACGACATGGATGTTCTTACAGTATCCGGCCAGAGATTCATCAATGGAGTTGTCGACAATTTCAAATACACAGTGGTGAAGTCCCCTTTCCGCAGTATCACCGATGTACATATCGGGGCGTTTTCGGACTCCCTCCAGGCCTTCAAGCTTTTGGATCTGAGAAGAGTCATAAACTTCGTCTTCCTGGGCTGGGTTGTCTTGTGGGTTTTCGGGTGTGGTTTCGTCGCTCATATGCGTATATTTTCAAAGTGTTGATCAGGGAGTTCCCTGAATCACGAAAAATGTGAGTTTGGTTTAGCCTTCCCCTACGGGGAAGTCAAGGAACTGGGATTAATTATCCCTGAGGTGATGGAAAGGATTAGGAGGGATTCTGACTCACCCGAAAGACGTATAGGCCGAATAGGTCCTATAGGACTTATTTTTCATTGGTGCAACCTCTCCTATCCCTTACCTTGACAGTTTTGGGTAATGGAGATGAAATCTATACCTATGAGCATCAAAGAACAGGTGATGGAAAGAGTAAAGGATCTACCGGATACTGCAACGATTGCCGACATTCAGGAAGAACTCGAAATCCTTGCGTCTTTGGAGGAAGGATTGACCGACATTAGGGAAGGTCGAACCCACACCGTAGAAGAAGCTCAACAAATGCTAGGTTTCCGCTAAGGCAGAAATGGCCCTTCGGGTAAGTACCAACTCATATGCCGGAGGCATTATAGCCTGTAGCCCCAGGTCGAGCGAAGCGATACCTGGGGTGGGGTATGAATATAAAATTGTGCACCCTGAAAGGTGTGCCAGCATAGGTACAGAGGCTGAACTAGCTGGCACGCCCTCCGGGGCGGATGGTTTGTATTTCCAATTCCTGGGGTGTGAAACCCCAGGGACTTGTTGGTTATAGGATTGCGTACGATAAGTACGTTCGCTACATGGGTTGAAGGTTGCGTGCGACCCTACAGGTCGCCAGTCCATTTATAACTAGTCCCAGGGTTTTACCCTGGGCTTTGCACGATTGTGCCTTCAGCACAAACCCCTAAATCCTGATTTGGAGCCTTTTAGTTGAGTGAATGGGCAGTTCCCTAACAGCCCATCCAATTCTGCACTTTCAACATGCTGAATTTCCAGTCCCTTAAAATGGGAAGACTTTGGGGATTAGGTAGAGGCTGCCAATAAAGTATAGAATGGCCAGGGGAATGCCGACTTTGAGAAAGTCGGAAAAACGATAACCGCCAACACTGTAGACGTAAGTGTTGGTCTGGTAACCGATGGGGGTGGAGAAACTGGCGGATGCGGCGATACAGGTGCAAATGATGAAGGGGCGTGGATCAACACCAAGACTGTGGGCCAAGCCAATGCTGATGGGAGTCATGACGACGACGGTGGCGTTATTGGAAAGAAGCTCTGTCAACACGGCCGTCGCCAGGTAGCAAATGGCCAGCATGAGTAGAGCTCCCACATGAGGATCATTGATGGAGAGTTTAGCCGCCAAGGTGGTTAAAGAGTTAGCAACCATATCCGTCGCCCCACTCTTCTGTAGAGCCGTTCCAAGGATCAGCATTCCGTAAATCAGGATCAACAACCCCCAATCCACCGCAGCATAGCCTTCTTTGGTCTTCAAACAACCGGTCAGGAAAAGAATTGTGACGCCAATGATGGTGGAACCGGCAATGGGCATGATGTTGAAGGTGGATGAAA
>CAYSOI010000720.1:0-2250 GCA_964432425.1 uncultured Opitutales bacterium
AGCATTATGCCCACACCCTTTCCGAATTAACCCGTGATCCTGATCCTGAGATTCGTAAGAAGATCTGTCGGGACTGGAGGATCAGCGAGGAGGACCTCAGCCAGTTGGTCAAGGACCCAGTGCCTGAGGTCGCACTGGAGGTCCTCAGCAAACGGACCTGGCAATGTTTTCAAGACTCGTTGCCGCTTTTTGCGGTGAAGGAGGCTGCCATCCGTGAACAAGCTGCCAAATTGGTGCTTTGGGAGCGGGCCAGCGAACTCAAACGGTATCCTACGTTTTTCAAAAAGTTCGAGTCTGCATTGTTGAAAGATGAACACCCCGCCCTGCGGTGGTTGCTTGCTAATGATCCTTGGACTAGCCCCCAGGCCTTAAACCGATTGATGAAGGACCCCGAGCCTCTGATCCAGAAGGCCACCATCAGCGGCTTCCTACAGTCAGCAGAATGCCCGGCACGCGACCATTTTCTGGAGCAGGCAAACAAGGGAGCCGATGATCTGCTCTACAGCCGCAACCCCTGGTATAGATCCTGCCTAGCCCTTTGGGACCGCAAGGACCGAATCCGACACCGGATCCTGGCCCGGGACAAACACTGGTTTGTCAGGGCGGTTACCGCTTTGGAGTCGAGCCTACACCCCTACCTGCGTGATGGGCTTTCCCGGGATCGCCACCCGCTTGTTCGTGCGGCTGCTAGAGATAATCTCCAGTTTGAGACCGAAAACCCTTACCCAACCAAGGCATGACACCCAACCAACTCCATCAACAACTTACTAAATTACTTGAGCACAAGATCCATCGTTCGGTCATGATATGGGGACCTCCAGGCATTGGTAAATCTTCCATTGTCGCAGATTTAGCAAGGCAACAAGATCTCGAGATCATCGACCTGCGTCTCAGCCAACTAGCGCCTACTGATCTGCGGGGATTGCCTGTGGCTTCCGGTGAGACGGCGCGTTGGCTCCCACCGGAATTCCTGCCACAAGAGGGTAAAGGGATATTATTTCTGGATGAAATCAACTTGGCTCCTCCGGCCATTCAGGGCATCGCACAGCAATTGATTTTGGATCGTAAAGTCGGCAGCTACAGCGTGCCCGATGGCTGGGTGATCTGGGCTGCTGGCAATCGAAGAGAAGATCGTGCTTCGGTTCACCAGATGCCAGCTCCTTTGGCCAACCGATTCCTGCACTTTGAAGTGGAGCCCGATCTGACAAGTTTCAGACATTGGGCAATTGACAATGGCATTCATGAACAAGTTCTGGCATTCATCAATTATCGACCTGAACTCCTGCATCAGTTGGACACCAAAAACTCAGCTTGGCCGTCCCCCCGCACATGGGAAATGGCCTCAGAGCTTCATGCCATCGGCAGCCCAGTCATGGCAGCCGTGGGTGATGGGACCGCTCTAGAGTTTGAATCCTTTCTAAAGGTCTATCAGGACTTGCCTAATCTTGAGCACATCCTGAACGGTTGTGGCGCAAAAATCGACTTTCCGAAGGAACCTTCACAGCGGTATGCGCTGACTCTTGGACTAGGGCATCGCGCGACTGAGTCAGAGGCCATCCGTTTTGCTTTCTCGTGGCTGGTCAGTCAGGCAAAACCTGAGTGGTGTCAACTTTTTATCCACGTCGTTTATTCGAGAGCAAAAAGCAACGGGCAACTTGGAGAACTGGCCACCATACTGGCCAATGAACCGAAACTTAAACCGTTTCTCAAACACCTGTTGCAAGCCGCATGAGCACTGAAGAAGCAACCCTGCGGCTGGAAGGATCTCTCGTGAGACTCCGAGCCCGTCAACCATTCTTTGGGGCTTTGGCGCTGTTGATCGACCACCACCTTGATGCCACAATACCCACGGCATGCACCAATGGTAAATGGATCAGGTTCAATCCTCAATTTGTCTGTTCCATCAATGCCCGAGAACTCGATGGCGTCATGGTGCATGAGATACTTCACGCTGCCCTCCGCCACTCCTCAAGGTGCGGACAAAGGGATCCCGAACAATGGAATATCGCCGCTGACATTGTCATCAACGGAATGGTCCGTGAGATAAAGGATCTGGAGTTGCCCTTCAGCCCTATAGAAGATTTCAGGCTCAAAGATCTTGAAGTTGAGGAAGCCTATGATCGACTCAGCACATACAGCAAGCCCTACATGCTCAGTATTGAATGGCACGATTTGGTTCGGACCAGATCAAACCACGACGGCGCAGGAATCGATGCCGCCTCAGAAGAACGTGAACAGAGAACCTTCTGG
>CAYSOI010000721.1:0-2248 GCA_964432425.1 uncultured Opitutales bacterium
GTCTTTCAGGCCGTCTCTGGGAGGCTTATGTCAATCGCGAACTTTGGACCATCTGGCGGACGGTCTCGGGGAGATCCCGGGTTTCTTGAAAAGAGGTCAGTTGTCGAGTTGCCCAGGAGGGGCGGTCTGCCATTTGTTCCGCTTTTTCCAGCCAATTCGCACAGTCCAGGCGTTTGGAAATGGGTTGGAGGAGGGAGGTCAAACTTTTGACGTGCTCTCTGGCTGTCTTCCATTCGTGGGTAATGGGATCGACGATCTTGGCATCGAGTCCGTATCGGGCCGCTCTCCATTTGTTCTGGCGGATCATCATCGGGTGGCCGTCGTGTTGATAGGTTCCGTAGTCGATCTGGTCGGATAGTCCGACAACCAGGCAATGAACCAATGAGGAGAGAGCCATGGCATCTTCAAAACTTCCGGGAATATCACAGATACGGATTTCTATGGTGCCAAAGTTGTAGTGTGGGCGAACATCCCACCAGATTTCCCGGATGGAGTTGATGAAGCCTGTATCGATCAAGTGATTGACGAGCCAGACGTATTCACTCCAATTGCTCATCAAGGTGGGGAGTCCCGCTGTGGGCAACATTTCCATGACTTTGGAGCGATGAGACTTGAGGCCGGTGATCCGGTTTTCCCACCATGGGCTGTTGCAGCTCAGGGCCAGGAGCACAGGAAGGTGTTTCTGGATGCGGTCACAGATCATGACGCATTTGTCTCCAGAGTCTACACCGACATGGACATGGAGGCCGAAGGTGACGAGTTGGCGGCCTAAATCCTGGAGCAAGTCCAGCAGTTTGGCATAGCGTTTATCGGGTGTGGGGGTTTGGTCTTGCCAGAGGGAAAATGGGTGTGTGCCTGTCCAGTAAAGGCCTACTCCCAGGTCATCGGTTACTTTCTGAACCGCTAGGGTTTTGGCTTTCAGGTCTGCTTCGATCTCGTTGATATTGGAGCAGGTTTCGGAATTGATTTCGAGATAGCACTGCATCAACTCGGGCTTGATTTTGCCTTCGTATTCTGGAGGCAATTTCCCAAGGATGTCGTTAATGGCACTGGTCAGGGCCATCGTTTCCATGTCGACAAGTGCAAGTTCAATCTCCACTCCCACGCTGGGAGTCGCATTCGAGTTGAAATTGATCTTTTCCATGAATCAGGCCTCGTAATGAAAATCCGGGCAGGAACGAAGAATTATGGCTTTGGCGAGCATGCGGACACCAAGGACCAGAGAGCGTTCATCAATATCAAAATGCGGAGAATGCAGCGTCGTGCAACCATTGGCGGGGTGACAACCCAGTCGGAACATGGTGCCCGGAACCAGTTGTTGGTATTCCGCAAAATCTTCCCCGCCCATACTGGAACGATTGAGTTCGCGAATGGTGAGGCCTTCAGGGAAGGATGATGCGGCATCACGGAGGATTTGAGTCAAGGTAGAATCATTTGTCACCCCGGGGCATCCTACCGGGAAATCAATCTCCACACGGCAGCCAGTGGTTTGAGCAATGCCATTGACCAGATTTACGACATGTTGCTTTACCAGATCACGGTTTGTGGGGCTCAGGGTCCGGAAGGTGCCTTTGATTTCAGCAGTCTCCGGGATCACATTGGGGCTGTGTCCCGCAGAAAACTGGCCGACCGTGATGACGGATGTATCCTGGGCGTCGAGAAGTCTGGGAATCTGTTGATAAAGTGCACTGATAATCAAGGCCCCGGCAGCGATCGGGTCTATGGTTTGGTGCGGTCGAGCTCCATGCCCACCTTCCCCGGTAAGCGAAATCGAAAATTCATCGCAGGCGGCAGAAAAGGCACCTTCTTTGACACAGATTGTTCCCATGGTGTGGGAGGGATCCATGTGGAGGGAAAATATGGCTTTTACGTCCTCCAGTGCACCACGTTCAATCATTTCTCTGGCTCCCGTAGACACCTCTTCCGATGGTTGCAGAATGCCCCGCCAATTTACTGGCCATGGAAACGATTTCTTATTTGCCATTTCGGCAAGGACCATCGCCGTCCCCACTGCACAAGCGGAATGAGCATCATGTCCGCAGGCATGCATGACTTCATCCACGCGGCTTTTGTATTCCGGTCCATCCATCTCTTGAATCCACAAGGCATCCATGTCTCCCCGGAAAGCCACAAATGGAATGTCGGGAGTCGCATCTTGGCAATCCACAAGAACTCCACGTCCATCCTCGCCAATGCGTAACGGGCAACCCGTTTCTTGCAGTGCTTCTGCCAGGTATTTTGTGGTCTG
>CAYSOI010000722.1:0-2248 GCA_964432425.1 uncultured Opitutales bacterium
GTCTTTAGAGTCCATGCCTCCCCATCAAGCAGGACTCGAACCTCGTGTTGACCTATTCTGGTGGAAACCCGATTCCACAACAGGTCTTCCCTTTTGGAGCAAATCCAAGGAGAAGCAATATTACTGGGAATTCTGGTATTCAGAGGAATTGGAACAGGCCTATTATCATGAGTATTCGATCTGATGCTGCGAAATTCCATCTGTGGTTTTGAATAAGGAAAGCAGGAAAGGGCTAGAGGGATTCAACCGCTGATGAACGCTAATGTTCGCTGATCCTTGAGGGGAAAATGGGAAGTGTGCAGTCAGGAAATTTTGCTAAAATCATTCTGCCACCTATCCCTTGATGATTCTGCCAATACCGAGCTCCAGTCTGAGGGTTCTCTGAATCTGTGGTTTGAATAAGGAAAGCAGGAAAACAGGAATGGATCTGGATTGGTATAAGGGGGCGTTGATTGTTTGTTGGGTTGGGAAAGGTAGGTTGTGGACTCCGGCTTATGGCTTGTTCCTGAGGTGAGTTAAGATTTGAACCTATTTCGATTTTTGATCTATTGGGTCCGCTTCTGCGAATTAGATTTGATCCAACTTCAACAGGAAGGAACGCTCCATACTATCCAAAATGATCTTTGTTACCGATAAAGGTTCTAATCAAAACCATGTTGCCGGTTTCAGGTTGAAATGGATACGAGTTTGCAGACTTTGGGTGTTCTCATTGCTTTGGCTGTGTAGCCAGAAGGCAACTCTGGTTGCTGTAACTTATGAAGTGGGGCCGGGGCATTTGTTTTCTACTCCCCTTTTTGTTCCCTGGCAGAAGCTCATTGCGGGAGATGTCGTGAGGATACACTGGAGGGAAAAGCCTTATCGTGCGGGCTGGGTGATTTGTCGACAGGGTACAGCCCGTGCTCCGATTGTGGTGCAAGGGGTATCGGGCCCGGAGGGACAGCAACCTGTAATTGAGGGCAATCGTGCTTTTACCGCTCCGCACTTGGACTATTCAGGAAGAAACCGGGCGGTCATTCGGATCGGAAGTGCTAACAATAGTGACGTAGATGCCCCAGCCCACATCATCGTGGAAAACTTGCATCTGCGGGGAGCCAATAAAACCAATCATTTCATGACCAGGGAGGGCAAACTGGAGAAGTACCTGCCTTATGCGGCGGGCATCCATATTGAACGTGGTCATCACATCACGATTCACAATTGTACATTAGAGGACAATGGAAATGGGCTAATGACGAGCCACCGTTCACAGGATGTCATCATCGATGGCTGCCATTTCTACAACAATGGTTACCCGAATGATATCTTTTCTCACAATCTCTACACTGCCACCCTCAACCTAACCATTCGGAACAACCGCTTCTGCCCTCTCAAGGAGGATGCGAAAGGCAACAACATCAAGGATCGCTCCGCCGGGCTTCACATTCATCACAATACCATCTACGGCGGAAACAAGTTGCTGGATCTTGTCGATGCAGAAGACAGTGAAGTGCTGCGAACTCACCCGGCTTACATGAACACCCTGGTTGAACACAACCTACTCATTCAACCCGACAAAAATAGTTCAGGCCGAATCCTTCATTTCGGAGGAGATAGCGGCGATGTGCTTAATTATCGCAAAGAACTGACCTTTCAAAACAACACCGTACTGACCCAACACAAGGGCACCACCATTCTCTTTCGAGCAGAAACCAATAACCAGCACATCCTTGCTCAAGACAACATCTTTCATCAACTCAACCCAGGAGATCTGGATACGCAATGGCAATTGGTACAAAACCGATGTTTTCTTGAGCTGAAGAATAACCGAATTACGGGACGTTGGCTCCAACAAGACCCCAAGACCCACTTTCGCTCACAGCCCAGGATCACCGGTCAAAATACTTTTCTCAGAAGGCCTCCCATTACAAAATGGAACCAGCCCATGTCTCCCTGCGAACATCACTCCCATTGAGAAACCGTTTTATCGAAAGCCCAGGGAACGTCGGGTTGAGGAACAGATCAACTCGTCTCAATCTGAGTGATGGAAGGAAATTGACTCAGAATTGGCGTTATTCTTTCTCCGTACTGTGGAATTTATAGTGGTTCTCAAAAATAAATTCCTTTTGAGACACGAAGTACTCGGAGAGGAGGTTTCCTAACCGCCCCACCAGGTTGCGTGATAAAGTTTCGGAAATTTATTTTGAGATATGCGGCATTTAGAACCTTATTCACCAAATGCTGTCAAAAAAAGAAAGGATATTTCCGATGG
>CAYSOI010000723.1:0-2242 GCA_964432425.1 uncultured Opitutales bacterium
TCAGTGCCGGAGACAAAATCCTCTTTCGCGGTATGACCAGAAATCAATATCGCCTTCCACTCTTTCCTTATTCACCGGAAGGAGACTACTCCAACAAGAACGCCAAGCTCCACGAAGGGAAGCATTCCTCAGAGGTGTACGCCGATGCCTGTATTCGTTTTCTGGAAGATCAAAAGGAGAGTGATCAGCCGTTCTTTGCATATGTATCCTTTCAGACTCCACATGATCCCAAACAAAGCCCTGAGAAATATCGGTCCATGTACAAAGGAGTCGATCTACCTTTACCTCCAAACTTCAAGCCTGAACACCCTTTTGACAATGGCATGCTAAGGATTCGGGACGAGATGCTGGAGAAATTCCCAAGACAGCCTGAGAAGATAAAAGACCACATTGCTGCCTACTACGCAATGGTCACACACACCGATGCTCAAATTGGTAGAATCCTTACTGTTTTGAAAAACACAGGCAAATTGGAGAACACCCTCATTGTCTTCACATCGGACAATGGACTCGCTGTTGGAAGTCACGGCTTGATGGGAAAGCAAAATGTCTACGACCATTCCGTCCACGTGCCCCTTGTCATCTCGGGGCCAGGCATCCCCAAAGGTGAGACCCGTGATCAACTCTGTTACATTTATGACCTTTACCCAACTCTTTGTGAAAGAGCCGGTTTACAAGTTCCCAAAGAAGTAGAGTTCAAAAGCTTCAACCCTGTTCTCCAAGATCCTCAAGTCCAACACCGCAAACACCTCTACTTCGCCTTCATGTCCTGGCAACGGGCGATCCAGAAGGATGACTACAAACTCATCGAATATTGCGTGAAAGGTACGCGGCACACTCAACTCTTCGATCTGAATCAAGACCCCAATGAAACCAACAATCTCGCTACCGAACCCAAACAAGCAAAGAAATTAGCAGAATTGAGACACCTGTTGGAGCGGGAAAGAGTGAGACTCAATGATGGAAACACCACTCAGCCCTTTACCGACAATCAAGGCAAGGATTTCTGGAGGATGTATGAATCCACTGAGTAGATCGATAGATTATTCTTTTGACAGAACCTGGGTATGATAAAAGTATTACTAAATTATGAAGGCCAAGATTGCCATCACCATAGACGAGGAGTATTTAAACCAAATTGACAACTTGGTGAATGAACGAGTTGTGCCTAGTCGAAGTAGCCTGATTGAAGAAGCGATTCAGGACAAATTGGTCTATATGGATCATGAATTGTTAGCTCAGGAGTGCCAGAAGCTGAATTGGGAAGAGGAACAGGGTTTGGCAGAATTCGGACTACAGGTGGAATCCGAAGAATGGCCAGAATATTAAGAGGGGACGTTGTCTGGGTTGATTTAAACCCAACAATTGGGAATGAGCAGCAGGGGTTGAGGCCAGTATTGGTGCTCAGTGAAGAGGTCTTTAACCGAAACTCAGGAACAATCATTGGTTTGGCTTTAACCAGTCAAAAACCCAACGCCGGTTTTCCTCTCACGTTTGAACTGGATTCAAATTCTTTACCCAAGAAATCCTGGGTAAAAATCGGTCAAGTTCGTACACTTTCCACAAAGAGAGTGACCGGTAAAGTTGGCCAGGTCTCTTCTGAAGAGTTGGTGAAAATTGTTAAAGGTCTGAATATGATTATCGGGGGGTAAAAATGCAGGATTCTTGCCTGCAAAGGATTACGCAGTCGTAAACTCCCGAGCCTTCTCTTCCAGGCCTTCCTGAATGACGGCGTTTTCGCTTTTCTTTTGTTCGGCGGCCATTTTTCGAATGTCGTCAGTGATCTTCATGGAGCAGAACTTGGGGCCACACATGGAGCAGAATTGAGCGACTTTGGCGTTGTCGTTGGGCAAGGTTTCGTCGTGGTAGGCTCTGGCAGTGACCGGGTCGAGGGCCAGGTTGAATTGGTCTTCCCAGCGGAATTCAAAGCGGGCTTTGGAGAGTGCATCGTCCCATTCCTGGGCTCTGGGGTGACCTTTGGCGAGGTCGGCAGCATGGGCAGAGATTTTGTAGGCGATGACTCCGGCTTTTACGTCGTCCCGATTGGGTAAGCCCAGGTGTTCTTTGGGAGTGACGTAGCAGAGTAGGGCACAGCCGGCAGTTCCGATATTGGCGGCACCGATGGCGGAGGTAATGTGGTCATAGCCTGGTGCAATGTCCGTGGTCAAGGGGCCGAGGGTGTAGAAAGGGGCTTCGTTACACCAGTCGAGCTGCTTGTCCATGTTCTCCTGAATCATGTGAA
>CAYSOI010000724.1:0-2240 GCA_964432425.1 uncultured Opitutales bacterium
CATTGACCATCAGTCGGGATCCTCAAGAATCTTGCGTCATTGGACGCCACTGAATGTTTTGCAAGATCGCCTTGCCTCACGTGCGTACACGCCTAAGTTCTTTATACCCGACTCCCTTTATGACCAAAGTTCAGCAAAGTATTTGGCTGATTGCTTTTCTGTGTATCTCAGAGATTGTTACCGCTGAGATTACGGGGATTGTATTGGACAATGTGATCTTTGCCGAGAATTTGGAGCTTGGAGAAACGGTCGGCAGCTTGTCGGTAAGTCGTGACGGAAGGCCCGCATTGCAGTTGGAAGAGGGATTGGTGGCCCACTACCCTTTCGAAGGAAATGCAAAGGATCATTCCGGGCTGCAAAACCATGCGAAGCTGATGGGGGGGAGTCGATTGACAGAGGATCGTTTTGGGCGTTCCAGGCAGGCAATATTTCTGGACGGCGAAGGGGACTGGTTGGAATTGAGCGGATTGGGGAATGACCTCAATGGAGCGGTTACCTTTTCAGCATGGGTACAGGCGTCACCGTCCGACTTGGGTACTCGGCGTAGTTTATTTGCTGCCAACCATCGGCTCGGGAGTGCCAGTGATACCAATGCTCTTTTGCTTATGATTGGACAACGCAGCATTGATCCAGAGCTGACCAAGACCTTTGTGTCTTATGATCCTATCACATCGGGCAATCATGTTCTGAATTCAACACCTGTTGCGGATGGGCTCTGGCACCATCTGGTCTATGCTACGGATGGAAGAGCCGCTGTTGGTTACGTCGATGGAGTGGCAGGAGAAGTACAAAGTGTTCGATATGGTTTTCGGTCCGATTTGCGATGGTCTCTTGGGCAGGAATTTGATGAAGCGACCCCTTCAGATTTCTTCAAGGGCCTGGTGGATGAAGTGCGAATCTTTAATCGCCAGCTCAAGGCAGAGGAGGTGGAAGTGCTTTATCAGGAACCCACTTTCCGGCTGGTGCCAGGCGAGGGTTCCTCCGGTAACGATTTGTTTAAAATCGTAAGCAACCGACTGGTATTGGCAGCTCCTGCTAATTTTGAAGCGAATGCGACCCCCAGTATTCGAATTCTTGCGACGGGAACCAATGGAGAGACTTTTGAGCAAGTTCAGGCTCTTAAGTTACTCGATGCCAATGACCCGCCGTTGGGCATTACATTATCCCCAGATTCTGTGAAGGAGAACTTGCGAATAGGATCTTTTGTCGGTGCCTTGGCCGCAATTGACCAAGACCATAGAGACCAGCACAGCTTTACTCTGGTACAGAATGCGCCCGTGGGTTACGACAATGCGAAGTTCACCATCTCCAAAACGTCCCTCTTCACTGCAGAGGTATTGGACTTTGAGGCGAATGCAACACATCGCCTTCTGGTGCAGGTAACCGACAGTGCAGGGGCTACATTTGAACAGGAAATCATCCTGAAAGTAGAAAATGATAATGATGCTCCAACCAAAATCCTGTTTGAAGGCAAACCACGTGAAGGGCCTGCGGGCACAGTTTTGGGAAAGTTGATCGCTCAGGATATCGACCCGGAGGACAGCCACTCTTTTCGTATCATAGGAGGAGCGGACAAGGCCTCGTTTCTGATCAACGGGGACTTGCTGAGTTCTTCCCGTGACCTTGATTACGAGCAACAAAGCCTCTATCAAGTCATGATCCGGGCAACTGATCACAAAGGATTGTCTTACGACCAGTTGTTGGATATTGCCATTCTGGATGCCAATGATGCCCCAACGGACATCTTGCTTGAACCCACAGTCATACTCGAAAACCAGCCAGCCAAGTCTCTGGTCGGAACCTTTCGATTGATTGATCCGGATGGAGACTGGACTCCGGTTCTGGAACCCGGAGAGCCACAGGAGTATTTAGTGGAGGAATTCTCTGGCAACCAAATCACTGAGGCATGGGCACAGGACTTCATCAACAGTTCAGCACTGAATCATAATATTGCCGGTGGGGAGCTGACTGTCCAATCCATCCAAACTGATGTCGCCAACAAGGATACTGATGGAGACTGGGCGATGGTAAACCTATCCCGTAAGATTACCCGCTTGTCGAACTTTGAAGCGAAGTGGACCATTGGCTGGGACCAGCATGATGCCGAAGAGATAACTCAGGAAATGTTCCTGGTTCTTCTGGGGCCCAATGAAGAGCAGATTGCTGCCGTCGGCATCTATGATGAATGGCACCGACATCGGGGAGTCAAGTTCACCTCCCTGCCCGACAATGATTACATG
>CAYSOI010000725.1:0-2239 GCA_964432425.1 uncultured Opitutales bacterium
GCCAGGTAACTGCTTCCTGACTCCTGATCCTCCAACTCAAGAGAGACTTCCTTCGCTTCACTTTTGTTTAAACGATAAAAGAGCGATGCCTTCTCAATCCCATGATCATCGCGGACCCGATACACATAGTCGACCTTACGTCCGAGTGTGGCGATGAGATGGTTCTCAGGTTTTGCCAACTCAACAGTCGGTGCCTTGTCCGGAGCGACCTGAAGATAATGCCGCGGACTTTCAAAAGCAAAACCATGTTCCTCGCCGACCCAGCTGAAAGTGTAGGCTTTGGATTGGGTCGCCTCGAAACCAAATGAAACAACCAAACCCTCCTCACTGATTTCCAATGTCTGACTCTCCCCGACGGAAGGTTCAAAATCAGCCTTACTGACAGCTCGATCCAGCGTCAGCTTCCAGGAAAGTTCGGACCCCTCCGGAACGGTTAAGTTCAAGCCCTCCACAACCTCAACTGGACGCTTTGTGTATTCCGGATAATTTAGAGTGACCTCCACCTTCTCAATCTTCGGTGAAGAGACCACTTTGACATCATGCCACGAACTTCGTGCATCGCCTGCATGGATCTGGAAAGCAAAGCTACGAAATACCGAATCCACCTCGTAAGCTATGGCATTTTCCGCTACCGAAATCGTCCGCTCCCGAGGTTTGCCTTTGCCCGTTTTGAGAATGATTTTGCCTTGTTCTGGAACCTCGCCAGACAAGTTCGCCAGGATACGAATCGCCTCGCCCTCCTTGACGATAAGGTCTCCCTCCGCCAATTCGAGTTGAGTGCGAGTTGGGTATTCAATCTCCAGCCACGGGGTAAAGAAGCGCCCAAACCCTGCTCCCAGGAATGGTCCATTCAAAACAGCAAAGACAACCAGAACCAGAGCCGGCATAAGGGCATTCATGAACGAATGTCGAAGGACCTGAAAGGACACCACGCTACTGGGTTTGACGTCCTTCACCGCTTCACCCGCCATTTGACAAGCCCTCTCCCGCATCGCATCCGACATCCCCGGAGTGGAGCCAACTTCACCATGCTGCACCGCAGTTACGAGCAAGCTGTCCATGCCGCCGTAATGTTTCTCCACCTGCAAGGCCGTGTGGGTCGCATTAAATGAACGGATTGCATTCCAGCCCGCCATCCAGGCTTTGTAAAAAGAGTAAGCCAAGAGCCCCAAGACCGCACCACCCCGAACTCCAGCCGGTAAACGCACCAACCAGTCAATGCACATCGCCACAAGGAAGATGGGAACCGCCCATCGAAAAAAAGCCAATGCCCCAGCCGAAAGATGAAGCCGCACTGAACGTTTCCAGACTTCGGCAAGACTGGATTCCAGTTGTCTCTGTGAGGATGGTCCAGAGTTCATCCTTGATCCTTGGTTTGGATGTTCAATGGAGTCGAAGTATTCAGATATGGACTGAAGGAAAGTGGCCAATTCATGATTGAGTCACCTGCAACATTTAGGGAGGTCCAACGCTTTCTCACGAAGGACATACAGGCCTCAATTGGGGCGGCCCAACGCATTCCTGCTATATATCCCAAACACACCTTAATTGGGCTGAAGGCCCAACGCAGAATAGCCCAGGGTTTCAACCCTGGGTACACCGCAAAAATAAACGATCGCGTCCTGTAGGGACGCAGGATTTTCGCCCCATTGCCACCTTCCCGCGTCCCTTCAGGACGCAACTGTTGGGACATGTTATCCCAGGGTTGAAACCCTGGGCTGTTGAGCTGCGAACCTTCAGTTCGCTTTCCGCATCTGACACCAGAAGAGTTCTTATACCAAATTGAAAATGGATGAACCAGTCGTTGGTCCCTCACGATTGAGTCACCAGCAACATTTAGGGAGGTCCAACACTTTCTCACGATGGATTTGCATGCCTCAAATGGGGCGGCCCAACGCATTCCTGTCATGGATCTAGAACACACCGTAATTGGGTTGAAGGCCCAATGCTTTCTCATCACGGACTGAAAACACACCTTTATTGGGCTGAAGGCCCAACGCATAATAGCCCAGGGTTTCAACCCTGGGTACACCGCAAAAATAAACGATCGCGTCCTGTAGGGACGCAGGATTCTCGCAAAACTTCCACCTTCCCGCGTCCCTTCAGGACGCAACCATTGGGACACGTTTTCCCAGGGTTGAAACCCTGGGCTATTGAGCTGCGAACCTTCAGTTCGCTTAAATTGTAAGACTGCCAAACTCAGGATCATTGCAAGTCGTACTTTCTCCTTAAAATCCAT
>CAYSOI010000726.1:0-2237 GCA_964432425.1 uncultured Opitutales bacterium
GGACCCGTTGACGCCAATGCCTACCAGAACACCGTTTCCATTGATCAACTCGTCGCCGAGAAAAACGGAGTCGAAACCCGCCTCCCATTCCTCCCTCTCTCCGTTGGTGGAGGTGTAGGAACTCTTGGCCGGACTCACACCCTATCCTTCACTGACACCGGGCAACCTATCCCTGCCGAAAGCAACATCCGCCGTTGCTTCAACCTCATGTTCGGCCAGGAAAAGGATAGCCTCGAAAAAGCCCGCCGCGAACTTCTCATTCGCAAGAGTATGCTCGACAGTGTTCTGGAAGATTCCCGCTCTCTGAAGCTCAAGCTCAACGCTTCCGACCGCAGCACACTCGACAACTACCTCGACTCTGTCCGCCAACACGAACGCCGCATTCAACGCCTCGAAAGCTGGCTCGAAAAACCCAAAGCCGAAGTCGACGAAGCCTCCCTCAGTATCGACGCTACCAGTGCCAACATGCAGGACTATGTCCGGGCCTTCTACGACCTCATGTTCCATGCTTTCCAGACCGACACCACCCGAGTCATTACCCACATGCTCGGGATCGAAGGAGGCGGCTCCAAATCCGACAGCTTCCCCGAAGCCCTTGGCCTCGATGCTCACCACGCCCTCAGCCATCGCCGCAAATCCGGCTGGAAAGATTGGGGACTCTGGGACCAGTTCATGAACCAAAACTTTGCCTACTTCCTCCAGCAACTCAAGGAAGCCCCCGAAGGCGAGGGCAGTGTTCTCGACAACACCCTCATCATGTACGGCTGCTCCACCAGCACCACCCACCTCGCCAAAAACTACCCCCTCATCCTCGCCGGAGGCAAAAACATGGGTCTCCAACACGGCCATTTCCGAAAGTTCGACGAAAACAAAGTCCGCCTCTCCGACATGTACGTCACCATGCTCAACACCCTCGGCGTAGAAACCGAAAAATTCGGCGACAGCACCACCGAACTCAACGAGATCCTCCAAGCGTAAATCCAAGAGGAGGTAAGCTATCAGTACGCCTCTATTTTCCCAAGCAACTCCAGGCCACGGTTTCGAACAAAGCCCCGCAAAGTAGCAGAGGCGTCTCGCCTCTGAATCCCCTTAGGCATGACCGCTGCCGTACTCTTATTCAAGAAATTTCATCGAGTTTAGGCAGTGGATTATGAGAGCGGGTGGATGCGTCGCCAAGGTGAAGACGGTATCCCTGGACAGGTCTTGACGCTCAAAGATTCCATGGGTTCTCTGCGTTGGTCATGAAAACTATCGATTTCAAAAGCCTCCTGATTGGATTCCTTTTCGCCTCTGTCCTCTGGCTTGCCATGGGCAACCGGAACAGCACCTTGGATGTCCGTATTGTTGGAGTGAAGAAGAGCTACACGGATTGGGATGAATTAAAAGTGGAACTCTCCAAATAGGGGAGGACTTCAATCCTCGTTGAGGTACTCGATCCTTTCACTGGAGAAAGGGTGAGTGCGGGTCATTTTGTCCAGCAGATTACCATCTCCTCCTTCGGCCTTATCCAGCCGTTCCAGGAACTTCTTCATGCCACTCCTTCGAAATCCTGCTTCCGTAGCCAGTTCCCGGCCTTCTTTATCGGCCTCCAATTCATCCGATTGACCAAAAGGAGCAGTGAGTAGAATGCCTACGTTGGCCGCCATGGTTCCCAGTTCCCCGAGGGCCGAGTCTGCCAGGGCCAGTGTTTTTAACTTTCGGTGGCAATGCCCTTTGTAGACGTGAGCCATTTCATGTCCAACAATGGCTGCCAGTTCATCATCACTGCCTACAAAATCCAGAAGCCCCGTCGTCACATAAATTCGGCCACCTGCTATGGCGAAGGCGTTGGGCTCTTCCTCTTTGATCAGGTAGATCTTGAAATTAGGTGCGGAATTGGGGGCGAAACGTTTCAATCGTTTGAGTATCTGCTCCAGCTTTCTTTTTTGGAGAAGGTTTTTAGAAAGCTTATACTCCTTTAGGATCGCATCGTGAAGTTGGTCGGGTGCATCCTCTGACCATTGCTCTGGCATCTCCAGTGTATCCAGGGCGAGATTCTGGGCTTCATTGGCTACCGCAAAAATTACGTTGAGTCCCGTTTCAATCAGGTCCTCTTCCTCCTCTTCCTTTTCCAGTTTTTTCAGATAAAAATCCAGGATCTCTTCGGATCGTTCCTCCCCATATTTCTCCTCCCGTTTGGAGGGGGCACTCCTTTCGTTTTCAGTTCTGCCATTGGTTTTCTCTGAAGTTTTGGCTGT
>CAYSOI010000727.1:0-2233 GCA_964432425.1 uncultured Opitutales bacterium
TCGGCAGTGATGTGAATGATGTCCCAGAGCCAGTCGAGATCAACGTTGGTTTCGATGCAATCGTCCTGCAACAAGGGAATGGCCACACCGGGAACTGCTGCAGATTCAAGATAGGGGTTTACCTTTTCGAGGACATTCAGGCAGCTCACGCCGACCACGGCTTCAATCTGTCCGGATTCAATGAGTTCCAAAACAATCGGTGTCCCTTCGGCGATCAGCATGGCGTAACCAAGTCGCTCCGCTTCCTGCTGAAGGTCCTGTACCGTACAAAGTCCGCATTCTTTACAGAGCAACCCAAATTCATCCAACGGTGCCGGGCAGCGTTTTTCATGACGCAGGCAAACCGGAAGAAGCAAGAGCCGCTTATTGTAAGGGATCGAAGCCAGGACGTCCTTCCAGGATTCATTGTTGATCAGGACTGCTGCGAAGTCCCGGGCATACTCCAGATCCATCTGCTTGGTGACGATGTCGGCATGCTCCCGCAGTTCATCAAAAGGGATGGGAGGCGTCAGTTTGTTCTCTTCCACATATTGAGCGACCTTCTCTTTGAGGCGGTCCCGTTCAAAACGTGTTTGAGGAACATTGGCTTGCGGTTTCCGCCACGGCCTTCCGGGAATGGCGGTAGGAGCTTTTACTTTAAAATCTGACACTGATGCTGGTTGATGTGGGTTAGAATTAGTGGGATTGTGGAGAGCGATGGATAACAGGTTTGCGAAATAATAGATCAAGAGTCGCTATAGTCTCCCTGAAAATCTCGTTTTCTTTTCGCAATGCTGGCTTCAGAGGCTTTTCGAGCGGCTTCTTCTGCCCGTTGTTTGATCTCTGCAGGAGAAGGCAGGGATTTGAGTACTTCCGGCGGAATGTCCATTTCGGAGGTGAGCTTTTTGAGGCAACGCTTCCGTTCCAGCAGTGCCTTTTCCTCATCCCGCTCACGGGCAAATCGTTCTTTGGCAGCTTCGCGGCGTTCACGAAGTTTCTGGTAAATGTCTCCTCCCAGAAGTGCCGAAATATCGATCTTCATGGACTCCCGGTGAATGTCCTCTTCCTTGACTTCATCCCCATTGGCCGGACCGGCGTGGTACTTGGGGAACATTATCGCCACTTCCGGGCAAACACGAGAACAGGCGGGGCAATTGGTTTTGCACTTGTCCTGATTCTTGACCGTAATCTGCTGCTCCTCATCGACATCATAAACGCCGAATAGACAGAAACTCAGGCACTGCATGCAGTTGGTGCAGCGATCATAATCAATCACTGGGAACCAGGGCATCCATTCTTCAGGTTTGCGGGATTCCGTCTTTACCTGAAAGTCCTGAACATACTGGAGCACGATATCCGTGGAGTCCGTGCTGGAGATGGATTGAAGAGTGGTCTCGGCTTTGGAACCGGAAATGGCAGATTGCGGAAGAGATGGATCTTCGAAATCGCCAAGGATGAGCAGCGGGCTGTTGTCCGATGGCGAGACCTCTTCAGTATTCGGAGTGACTCGGGAAACAGGAAATCCTGCCTTCAAGAGAGCGGAGAGGATGTCCCGGCGGCGTTGTTTTTCAATGGGTCGTGAGCCGTTGCCTTCGTAGAGGATTACGCGGAGGTTCGGTTTTTCTAAAGTGGAAATCGAATCAGATTGGGAAGCGATCATATTTCTGTCTCGGTATTGTCGGTTTGAGAATAGTGTTCACCCAACATTTCCCGACAGATTTCCCCTGTCTTCTGTTCCCGCATATTAAAAATTTCCGCATTCTCACTGAGTGGAGCCTTGGCGGATTCAAACAACCACCGAACCGCTCTCGGATAACAAGCCGCGATCTTGATCTCTCCAGCTTGAGCCAAACGCTGTAAAGCCGGATCTTTACGAGCTGACATTTCACACAAATCCGCCACCGCTTCGAAAGGAATGTCTGCATCGGCTAAATGCTCCAACACCTGTTCCTTGGTCTCCTCAGGAACGACTTTGGCGTAAGTGCAATGACAGTATAAGATCCGGGGTTGGGCCATATGGATATGCGTAGATGTTCTGAACCTCCTTAAAAAGAAGCCGAGCAGGAAATGGAGAAGAGCCAGGGTGGCAATGCAAAACAGTTCCTGAATTACCCCTTGCCTTGAAGACATGGACACTTACCTGACCCGCAGGCTAGGTCGTGCCGCTCTGGAAATTAAAACTCCTTCGACAGGCTAACTCCGAAAAGTTGTGGTGTGCCAGCCATACCACCAATGAGACCGGCAGGCTTATTGA
>CAYSOI010000728.1:0-2232 GCA_964432425.1 uncultured Opitutales bacterium
TTTCAAAAAGAGTGTACACAGATACACACAACTCAATGAAACCAAGAGAAGAAGGATGAATTTACTTAACAGGTAATGATAATCCATAAAAGCTTACCCCTCTTCTGGAATTTTGAGCCTTTCAAGTAGGTGACTTACTGCAGATTCCCTGGAAAACTGCCCTTGAGTATCTTCAAACTTGGGCAACGATCCTTCTATCAAAGACTCCAGTATTTTACAGGCTGTATCCAAGTCCCAAACACATTCTGTAGTTCCGCAAGTGGCAAGAATTTTCCTTAATTCACTATCCTTCCCCGAGATGGCAATGACCGGGCGTTGCACTGCCATCAGCTCGAAAACTTTGCCCGTCACGACTTGGTTGGCATTGGGAGTCAAACCATTCAAAACCACATTTGCATCCGCACTTTTGATCAGCTCCAAAGCATCTTGCTGCCCTACTCCTTCATGGCACTTTACCAATCCTTGAACATCAAAACGTTGGGCATCTTTCCAAATCTGGTCCTGATCATTGCACCAGAATTCAAATAGGATTTGTTGATCCGTGAGTTGAAGTTTGGCCGCCGCTTCAAAGAGTAACGCTGGTGAACGTAACCCAGGAAAGATGGTTCCCAGGTAACGAACTTTCTTTGGCCCAGTGACCTTCCTCTCCGCCTGCGATTGCTTTACCTCTGAAGCTAAATACCCGTTGTACAGTACCAATGGATCGCTTCCAAAATCTTCTCGTAGTAATTTCGCCAGTCCTTGACCAATCGCAGTGACAAGATCTGCCGTATCATGACAGCGTTGTTCGATTGGACGTTCCAATTTGGTTAGGCAATTGGGCATTCGTCTCTCCAGTCCCGGTGCGATCTCATTGGTCCATAGATCCCTGAAATCCATGACCCATCTTACTGTCTTCGGGTTTCGGGTCACCCACTTGCACATTTCCGAATGAATGGAAAAAATGGGACCACTGGTGATCACGATGTTGTTCACATTCAAATCCAGATTCTGCCCCATTGTTGAGACAATTTCCCTGGACCACCTTTTTTGTGCATCCGGCCAACACAGAAGGCTGGCTCCAAGTTTCCGGGCCCATGCCAGGAACGGGTGTGCCTGAGATCTTGCGGCAAAGATGTTTCCAGATTGTCCACGTATGCCGTCAGGAATGCGTATGACCTCAACCCCTTCCGGGCAAGCCTCCCCTTCCCCATCGGCGCAGTAGACGGTCACTTTGCCATAATGAAGCAAAAGCCCTGCCATTTCTCTCCATCTTTTGGAGCCCGAAAGGGTTGTTGTCCCAAAATAATATACGAGAATATGGAAATGTGTTTCAGGCATCCTTTGACTTGGCTTTGGGTCTCCACTTGGATTGGCACAAATACATGAGCCATAGACTTGCGATGAGAGCAACTACAGCGAAAGTAAGCCAATTGGATTGGAAAAAGTAATGTAGGCATAATGGGGAGATGAGTAGTAATGCAGACCGCATGAGGGCATTTCCCAGGAAAAGTACGATGGATACCAATGTTTCTCCAGCGAGGCTGGCAATCCAGAACAGATAGAGTACAGAGGAGACGGTAGTGGAAATGGCAAACACTTGGAACACTTCATCAGGCTCCCATGTATTGCCCAACAACCAAAACGGTATCATCCGGCTGAGCATTAAACCCAATTGAGCCAACATTTCCCGACCTTGTTGACCATGAACCAGGGGAATCGTTGAAATTGGCGAGGATACCAGGGAAAGTGCCAACCATGGAGCCAGCCACGCTGCCATCCAGCCAGCGTGAGCCCATTTTTCTCCAAAGATCAGAGGAATTGTAATCGGAGCGGTCAAACCAATCAGTAATTGAAATGGAAAGCCCAGTAGGATGAGTTTGCGGAACAAACCCGAGGCAATCTTGTCACTCTCCTCCGTGCCATGTGTTCTGGCATACTCCGGGAGAAATACGCCACCGACTGCTCTTGAAATCAAAGCAATGGGCATGTGGAGAACTCGTTGGCCTACGAGGTAAAATCCAGCATAGGCTTTCCCAAATAACCCGCTCATCAGCAAAATGGGCAAATGGTGATTCAGAATCATCGCACATCCAGCCCAGAACGATACCAATGGGAATCGGCGGTATTTTGAAGCAATCTCACTGAGGGCCTGGATGGAGACCCCCTTGAAAAGCTGGCGATCCTTTTGCCAAATGATGCGAAGATTATATACTCCTGCTGCGATTTGTCCTATCCAATTTCCCAGGACTA
>CAYSOI010000729.1:0-2229 GCA_964432425.1 uncultured Opitutales bacterium
TTGTCGCCCTGCACACAAATTCCCGATTGTCCAGCCTGCGGCAAAGTCGTCCGCCATACCGTCTTTGCCTTCTCATCAGCTAAAGCTGAAGACAGGACAAAGGAGCTAATAACAAGAGTGAGCAGGTGGTTAAAATGGTGCTTCATATCTGGGTAACTATCATCGACTTGGAATGGGAAATTATCCCATTGGAGTGAGGCGATAGGAATTATCCGCAGATGACGCAGATGTCCGCAGAAAGAAAAGGGAAAGGAATCTTGGAGACGCGTTATTCGGGTTTTCAGAAGCACGATAAATCGTGAACTCCAACGATCATCCAAAGCTCATCTGCGACAATCTGCGTCCTCTGCGGATAAACATTCTATTCGGAGACGATCTGGATTTGGCTCCAGTAAGCGGCTTCAAAGGCCCAGTCGGTGGCTTGGTTCACCAGCTCGACTTGGATCTCTTTGCCTGCATGGGGAGTCAGGTCGATACGAAAGTCCTTCCATTTGGTTTCTCCAATGGATTCGGAGAGGACGCCTTTTCCATTGATGCGGACAAGGAGTTGCCAGTCCCCTCTTGGATGATTGGTAACGGCAAAGGTTAAGGTTGTTTTCTTGCCTGAGGGAACCTTGATTTTTTTGGAAAGCACACAGGGAATTTCTCTACTTTTAGGATGGGTCAGAAGAACATTCTGTCGCCCCTGCCATTCACTTCGCAAACCGGGTTTCATGGCGGGGCCTCCCCAATCCTGAACTTTCCAATCTGGGGCAAACTTCGCGACATCGGCGGGGAGGTTCTGGGTGACTTTTTGTGGAGAACTCTGGGGTTTACTCGATGCAGTCTTCAAGATGGGCATTTGAGCATCCACTTCCTGTCGCCAGTCCTGAAACATTTTGAGGAGTTTTTGTGTAACTTCAGGCTTCGCCTTTGACAGGTCATTCTGCTCCCCAATGTCCTTTTCAAGATCGAAGAGTTGGACTGATCCATTTTCATAATATTCGAGAAGTTTGTATTGCCCGAGACGCATCGCTCCGCCGGGACTTTGGTAGCCATGGTTACTGTAGTGGGGAAAGTGCCAATAGATGGCCCCACGGCCATAGCATTGTCCTTTCAAAGCAGGGACAAAGCTCCTTCCATCCAAGTGCTGTTGGGGCATTGAAGGAAGGCCTATCATTTCGAGCAAAGTTGGGTAGTAATCCGTTCCTGTAACCACCGCATTTGACACTGTGTTGGCTTGGGTATGGCCGGGCCAATGTACAATCAACGGAACTCGAATACCTCCCTCATAGTTCCAACCCTTGGCACCTCGCAGAGGAAGGTTTGAAGTCGAGAATCGGGAGTTGAGGGTTAGGCGAGGTTTGTTACTTTCCAGGTATTGATTGGAAGCGGACATGCCTCCGTTGTCTGAAGTGAAGATGATGATGGTATTCTTTTCCAACCCCAACTCTTTGAGCTTTTTGCGAATGCGACCCAGGCTTTCATCCACCGCTTCCACCATTCCAGCAAATTCGACATTGTCCTGCTTTTGCTTCACCCACCAAACCCGTTTTTGCTGCGTATTCTGAAAGCTTTGGTTCTTCTCAATCGCATCCAATTCTTCGGCAGAGAATGCAGGACCATCCGGATTCCCTTCCAGGATGTATTCCGGTCCCTCGGGCTTGGTCATTTTCTCTAGTTTCTGTTGGTATTTCTTCACCAGATCCTTCCGGCCATGAATCGGATCATGCACAGCAAAATGAGCCATGTGCAGGTAAAAAGGTTCGTCCTTTTTTCGCTCAATAAAGTCCACCGCCATGTCCGTAAACCGATCCGTCAAGTAATCCCCGTCTTTGCCATCCGGACCATTGCCACCCCGAACTTGAAACGGATAATGATAGGAACGATACCACCCGTGAGTCGCCTCCTCAAAGCCCCACTGACTTGGTGGTTTCCCCAAGTGTGCTTTCCCGAAAAAGGCTGTGCGGTATCCATTCTCTTTCAAGGTCTCCGCCAAAGTCTGTTCGGAGTCTGGCAAGCTTCTCAACTTCCTGGCACTGTGATACTTCTCGTAGGCCCGTTCAGGTCTGCCTTCCAACCATTCTGTCAGATTCGTCCGCCCCGGATACTTACCTGTTTGAATACTTGCCCGACTCGGTGAACATACATGACAAGTCGAATACGCATTATCAAACAACACTCCCTCCTTCGCCAACTGATCAATCTCTGGAGTCTCATAAAACTCACTCCCATAACACCCCAAATCCC